>NZ_JBELMH010000093.1:0-10470 GCF_042096055.1 Citreimonas sp.
GGAGGTCGGGGGCGCTGCCCCCGCTTGCTCCTTCGGAGCAATTCACCCCCGGGATATTTCCAGAGAGAAGAAACCGGGCGCGCCTGTCGCGGTCGTCAGAGGCTTTCGGCGAGGCGGGCGACGTAGCGGGCGAGCGTGTCGATCTCGAGGTTGACGCGGTCGCCGACGCGGGCCTCGCCCCAGGTGGTGACGGCCTTGGTGTGCGGGATGAAGTTGATCCCGAAGCTGGCGCCGTCCACCTCGTTCACCGTGAGCGAGGTGCCGTTCAGCGCGACCGAACCCTTGGGCGCGATGAAGCGCGCGAGCGTATCCGGGGCGCGCAGGGTGACGCGGGTGCTGTCGCCCTCATCGTGCATGGCGGTGATCTCGGCCACGCCGTCCACGTGGCCCGAGACGATGTGGCCGCCCAGCTCGTCGCCGACGCGCAGCGCGCGCTCGAGGTTCACGCGCCGCCCCTCGGCCCAGGCGTCGAGGTTGGTCCTGGACACCGTCTCGGCCGAGACGTCGACGTCGAACCAGCCCTCGCCCAGCGCGACCGCGGTCAGGCAGACCCCGTCGCAGGCGATGGAGGCGCCGATCTGGATGCCGGCCGTCTCGTAGGCGGTGCCGATGCGCGCGCGCAGGTCGCCGCGCCGCTCGACGCCGCGAATGGTGCCCTTGTCTGTGACGATCCCGGTAAACATGCGGCGTGCCCCCTGCTGACGCGGACCGGCCACACTTTTGCCGGGCTCGCGCTGTAGCGCTGTCTGCGAGGCAACCACATAGACCGGCCCCATGACCCGTGCAACCGTCCCCGCGCCCCGCGTCTTCCTGTTCCTGCAGGGCCCGCACGGCCCGTTCTTCGACGGGTTGGGCCGGATGCTGCGCCGCGCCGGGGCCGAGGTCTGGCGCGTGGGCTTCAACGCGGGCGACCGGGCGTTCTGGCGCGACGGGCGGCGCTACATCCCCTATCGCGGCGCGCCCGAGGCCTGGCCCGATGCTCTGGACGCGCTTCTCGTCGACAAGGGCGTGACCGACCTCGTGCTGTACGGCGACGTGCGCGCGCGCCACGCCACGGCGATCGCGCGGGCGCGGGCGCGCGGGCTGGCGGTGCACGTCTTCGAGGAAGGCTATCTGCGGCCCTACTGGGTGACCTACGAGCGCGACGGCGCCAACGGCCATTCGCGGCTGATGCGCACCGGCGTGGACGAGATGCGCCGCGCGCTGGAAAGCTGCGATCTCGAGGCGCCGCTGCCGCCCGCGCATTGGGGCGACATGCGCCAGCACGTCTTCTACGGCGCGCTCTACCACGGCCTCGTGATGCTGGCGAACCGGGGCTATCGCGGCTACCGGTCGCATCGCGACGTCACCGTGCTGCACGAGTTCCGCCTGTACCTGCGCCGGCTGCTGCTGATGCCGCTGACGCGGCTGCAGCGGATGGCGGCGACCGCGCGCATCCGCTTCGGCGGCTTTCCCTACCACCTGGCGCTGCTGCAGCTCGAGCATGACAGCAGTTTCCGGCAGCATTCGCCCTTCGCCACGATGGCCGAGTTCGTCGAGACGGTGATCGCGGGCTTCGCCGCCGGGGCGCCGGATCATCATCACCTGGTGTTCAAGGCGCATCCGCTGGAGGACGGCCGCGGCGACATCCCCGGCGCGATCCGTCGCGCGGCGCGCGCGCAAGGCGTGGCCGGCCGGGTGCACTACGTGCGCGGCGGCAAGCTTGCGCAGCTGCTGGGCGATGCGCGCAGCGCGGTGACGGTGAATTCGACCGCCGGGCAGCAGGTGCTGTGGCGCGGCATGCCGCTGAGGGTGTTCGGCGACGCGGTCTACGCCAAGGCCGACTTCGTCTCGACCCAGGCGCTGCCCGCGTTCTTCGCGGCGCCGACGCGGCCCGACATGCGCGCCTACAAGGATTATCGCCGCTACCTGCTGGAAACCTCGCAGGTGGCGGGGGGCTTCTATTCCGCGCGCGGGCGGCGGCAGCTGCTGCGGCAGGTGGTGGACATGATGCTGGCGCCCGACGATCCCTACGACGCGCTGTCGCGCGGCACCGCGGCCCCGAGGCAACAGTTGCAGGCGGTCGGCTGAGCGCGCCCGCCGTGCGCTGGTTTTTCAACGGATTGCCCGCTACGCTTCGCCGATCAGGGGGCAAGAGCCGGCCAACGGCCCGCCCCGGAGGCAAGGCAAGACAGCCCGGCACACCGATCGTCCGGGCCTGAACGACAAGGTCGAGGAGACCGAGCAGTGAGACAATCCTCCAGCCGCCTGGCGCGCACGGTCGCGCTTCTGGCCGCAGTCGCCGTGCTGGCGTCCTGCGGCCTTCCGCGTGTCGGTCCGACCAAGAAGGAGATTTACGCGGGCTCGGTCCAGCGCGACGGCGACGCCTTCGTGGTGGCGGTCAACGACCGGGTGACGCGCGCCACGGGCGTGGTCCCGGCGCTGGGCTTCACCGACGATTTCCGCAACGCCGGCGTGTTGGGCTCGGACACGATCCGGGCCGGAGACACGCTGGGCCTGACGATCTGGGAGAACGTCGACGACGGGCTGCTGGCCGCCGAGGCGACCAACGCCACCGTGCTGGAAGAGGTGCAGGTCGACGGCGACGGCTTCGTCTTCGTGCCCTATGCGGGCCGCATCCGCGCCGCCGGCAACACGCCCGAGCGGCTGCGCGAGATCATCACCGAGCGGCTGGACGACCAGACGCCCGACCCGCAGGTGCAGGTGCGCCGGCTGGCGGGCGACGGCTCGACCGTGAGCCTGGTGGGCGCGGTGGGCGGCCAGGGCGTCTACGCGATCGAGCGGCCCACGCGCACGCTGTCGTCGATGCTGGCGCGCGCCGGCGGCATCACGATCGAGCCCGAGATCGCGCAGATCACCGTGGTGCGCGGCGACCGCCGCAGCCGCGTGTGGTTCGAGGATCTCTACGAGAACCCGTCCTTCGACATCGCGCTGCGCGGCGGCGACCGCATCCTGGTCGAGGAGGATCGCCGCGCCTTCACCGCGCTGGGCGCCACCGGCACGCAGGCGCGCGTGCCGTTCGAGACGCAGACCCTGTCGGCGATCGAGGCGATCGCGCAGGTGGGCGGGCTGGTGCCCACGGCGGCCGATCCCACGGGCGTGTTCATCCTGCGCAACGAGCCGGCCGAGATCGCCAACCAGGTGCTGGGCCGCACCGACCTGGTGGGCGCGCAGCGGATGGTCTACGTGCTGGACCTGACGCGCCCGAACGGGATGTTCATGGCGCGCGACTTCGTGGTGCGCGACCAGGACACGCTTTACGTCACCGAGGCGCCGTTCACCCAATGGGATCGCACGATCGCGGCTCTGACCGGCTCGCTCGGGTCGGCGGCGGCGATCGCGGACGCGTCGGCCGCGCTGGGCACCGGCGGCTGAGGCTGGCTAAGGCCCTTGAACCATAATCACAACGAGGGACAGGGCCGCGCCGGGGGAGAAATCCTCCGGCGCCTTCATGTCTACAACGGCGGATCGCTGCGGCCGGGCCTGCGGCGGATGCTGCGCGGCGCGGGCTGGCAGGTGGCGCTGGGCTGGCCCGGACCCGACGGGTTCGTTGGCGTCTGGGGCGCCTCGCCGGTGGCGCACCGCGGCGAGGCGGTGGCGCGACGCACGGGGGCGACGCTGGTGCGGATCGAGGACGCGTTCCTGCGCTCGCTGCATCCGGGCCGGCTGGGCGAGGCGCCGCTGGGCATTCTGATCGACGGGAAGGGCGTGCATTTCGACGCGTCGAGGCCGTCCGAGCTCGAGGAATTGCTCGCGACGCACCCGCTGGACGACGCCGCGCTGCTGGCGCGCGCGCGGGCGGGGATCGCGCGGATGCGCGCGGGGCACCTGTCGAAATACTCCGCCACGCGGCCCGACATCGAGCCGCCCGCGCCGGGCTACGTGCTGGTCGTGGACCAGGTGCGCGGCGATGCCTCGGTCCGCGCAAGCGGGGCGGACCGGGCGCGGTTCCTCGAGATGCTGACCTTCGCGCGGCAGGAGAACCCCGGCGCGCGCATCGTGCTGCGCACCCACCCCGAGACCGCGCGCGGGCTGCGGCCGGGGCATTTCACGCCGGCCGACTGCGCCGCCGGGATCACGCTGCACGACGCGCCCGTGTCGCCCTGGGCGCTGCTCGACGGCGCGACGGCGGTCTACACGGTGTCGTCGCAGCTGGGGTTCGAGGCGATCCTGGCGGGGCACAGGCCGCGGGTGTTCGGCACGCCGTTCTATGCCGGCTGGGGCCTCAGCGCGGACGAGACCGCCCTACCCCGCCGGACCCGCACGTTGACCCGCGCGCAACTGTTCGCGGCGGCGATGATCCTCTACCCGCGCTGGCACGACTCCTACCGCGACCGCGCCGCCACCTTCGAGGAGGCGCTGGACGCGATCGAGGCGCAGGCCCGCGCCTGGCGCGAGGATCGCGCCGGCTGGGTCGCGTCGGGCATGCGGCTGTGGAAACGCAAGCCGCTGCAGCGCTTCTTCGGGCGGACGCGGCGCGTGGTCTTCGCCGAGCCGCCGCGCGCGGCGCAGATCGCCGAGGCCACCGGGCGGCGTCGCATGGCCTGGGGCGCGGGTTCGGACGACGCGGTGCGGGTCGAGGACGGGTTCCTGCGCTCGCGGGGCCTCGGCGCCGCGCTGGTGCCGCCGCTGTCGCTGGTGCTGGACGAAGACGGCATCTACTACGATCCGGCGCAGCCGTCGCGGCTGGAACGACTGATCGCGGAGAGCCACGGCCTGCGCGACGACGAAAGGCTGCGGGCCGAAAAGGTGATCGCGCGCATCCGCGCGAGCGGCTTGTCGAAATACAACCTCGGCGGCGCGCGGCCTGACTTGCCGGCGGGACGCCGCGTGCTGGTGGTGGGCCAGGTCGAGGACGACGCCTCGGTCCGCCTCGGCAGCCCCGAGACGCGAACCAACGCGGCGCTGCTGGAGCGCGCGCGGTCCGAGCGGCCGGACGCCGTGCTGCTCTACAAGCCGCACCCGGACGTCGAGGCCGGGTTGCGCGCGGGCCGCGTCGAGGCGCCCGGGCGATGGGCCGACGCAGTGCTGGCCGAGGCGGCGATCGCGCCGCTGTTGGAGCAGGTGGACGAGGTGTGGACCATGACCTCGCTCGCAGGGTTCGAGGCGCTGCTGCGCGGCGTCGCGGTCACCACGCTGGGCGCGCCATTCTATGCCGGCTGGGGCCTGACGCGCGACCTGGGGCCGGTGCCCGCGCGGCGGCTGGCCGGCCCGCGCCCGAACCTTGCCGGCCTCGCGCATGCGACGCTGATCGGCTATCCGCGCTACCTGGACCCGGTGACGGGGCACGCATGCCCGGTCGAGGTGGCGCTGGACCGGCTGGAGAGCGGGCAAGCGCTGCCGCGCGGGCCGGCGTTGCGGGTGCTGTCGAAGGCGCAGGGCCTGCTGGCCTCGCGCGCGCATCTCTGGCGCTAGCCGGCCCGACGCCAGATCGCGCGCGTGTCGCCGCCCACGGCCTCGACCGACCGCAGAGCAAAGCGCGGCGCCTCGGCCAGACGCTCGACCCCCAGCGCGCCGAGTCCGGGCTGCCCCTCGGCCCCCAGCGCGACGCCCGCGCCGAAGACCTGAAGCTCGTCCACCAGGTCGGCCGCCAGAAGCGACGCGGCGAGTTGCCCGCCCCCCTCGCAGAAGACGCGCGTGATGCCTTCGGCGCCCAGCGCCTGCAGCACCGCCAGCGGATCGACGCGGCCGGCCACCACCGCGCAGGGCAGCAGCCTGGCGCCGAGGCCGGACCAGGCGTCGCGTAGCGGCTTGTCCACGTCGGGGCCGTGGCAGACCCATAGCGGGACCTCGCGCGCGGTGCGGGCCAGCTGGCCCATCAGCGGCAGGTCGAGATGCCGCGAGACCGCGACGCGCACCGGCTGGCGCCGCTCGCCGAAGCCGCGCACGGTCAGCGCGGGGTCGTCGGCGCGCGCGGTGCCGCCGCCGACCATCACCGCGTCGTGACCGGCGCGCAGGGCGTGGACCGCACGGCGCGCGTCCGGCCCGGTGATCCAGCGGCTTTCGCCGGTGGCCGTGGCGATGCGCCCGTCGAGGCTGAACGCAAGTTTCAGCGTCAGCCAGGGCCGGCCCTGGTCGACGCGCAGGAAGAAGCCCGCAAGCTCGTCCAGCGCCTGTTCGGCCAGAACGTCGGTGACGACGGTGACGCCCGCGTCGCGCAGCCGGGCGAAACCCGCGCCCGACACGCGCGGATCGCGGTCGCCGATGGCGGCCACGACGCAGGCGATGCCGGCCTCGATCAGCGCGTCGGCGCAGGGCGGGGTCTGGCCGTGATGCGAACACGGCTCGAGCGTGACGTAGGCGGTGGCGCCGCGCGCGGCCGGGCCTGCCATGCGCAGCGCCTCGGTCTCGGCATGGGGCCGGCCGCCGGGTTGCGTCCAGCCGCGCCCGACCACGTGGCCTTCGTGCACGATGACGCAGCCGACGGCGGGGTTGGGCCAGCACTGGCCGCGCGTGCGGCGGCCCAGCGCCAGGGCGTGGGCCATGTGGCGGGCGTCTTCCGCGGTGGCGCGGGCGGTCACTTGTCGCCCGGCGCGCCGGGTTGGGGCCGCAACTCGCTGACGAAGCGGTCAAAATCGTCGGCGGCCTGGAAGTTCTTGTAGACGCTGGCGAAACGCACGTAGGCGACGGTGTCAATGCGCGCGAGCGCCTCCATCACGATCTCGCCGATGAGCTTCGAGGGGATGTCCGTCTCGCCCATCGATTCAAGCCGGCGCACGATGCCCGAGATCATCTGGTCCATGCGCTCGGGCTCGATGGGGCGTTTCTGCAGCGCGATGCGGATCGAGCGTTCCAGCTTGTCGCGGTCGAAATCCTCGCGCCGGCCGTTGGACTTCACCACGACGAGGTCGCGCAGCTGCACGCGTTCGTAGGTGGTGAAGCGTCCGCCACAGGCCGGGCAGAAGCGCCGCCGCCGGATCGAGACGTGGTCTTCGGCCGGGCGCGAGTCCTTGACCTGGGTGTCTATGCTTCCGCAAAACGGGCAGCGCATTCGGCCGTTCCCCTCGTTCCTGACTGCTCAATCGCCGGTTTGCGGGGTTCGGCCCGCTTATCCACAGGAACTATAGGGGAGGACATAGGTTTTGGGTAGAGCAGATTTCCTGCCGCTAGATGCGGATTCGCCCTAGCCGGGGATGTGCCAGTGCCGGCCGCGCGGCGTCTCGACGTATTCCGGCCAGGGCAGGTCGACCGGGGCCGGATAATCCGCGAGCGGCGGAACGGACGCAGCGTCGCGGCGGCGCTCGAACTCGGCCCTTGCCGCGTCGCGGGCGCCTTCGTCCTGCAGCAGGCGCAGCGCGGCGCGCGCCAGCGTGCGGCCGGCGGTCTGGACCATCGGGTCGATCAGCGCCGGCATGCCGCCCATCGCGTTCATCGCCCAGGGCGGGTACGGCCCGCCGCGCAGCGCCGGACGCGCCACGTAGAGCCGCGCGGTGGGCGCGTGCCACGTCATGTCGGTGTAGTCGTCCGAGGTGCTGTTGGTCTGCGACGGCGGCAGGTCGCGGCGCAGGATGGCCTCGGCCTCTTCGGGGTCGATGAGACGCGTGCATTCCGGCAGCAGCGGATCGGCGTCGGGCGCGTGGCCGCAGGCCCGCTGGACCTGGCGGGCCAGGCCGCGCGCCGCGTCGTCCCATTCGGGCGGGCCGGCGTCGCGCAGCGCGTCCCAGACCAGCCGCGCCAGCGCGTGGTTCGCAAGGCCCGGGCGCGACTTGCTGACCCAGTGCCTTTCCACCGTGCAGCCGGTGATCGCGGCGCTGTGCTCGGCCAGCCGGTCGAGCTGCGCGGTGATCTGCTCGGCCATGCCCAGGTCGGGTACGCGGATCATGTATTGCAGGTCGGCGCGCAGGGCCGGCAGGTTGTCGGCGGTCGCCTGCCCGGTGGCGAGGATCGCCTCGGACACCGACCAGCCGCCGCGATGGGGCAGCATCGAGGCCCGCAGCGCGCGGGCGGTCTGGTACATCGTCATCAGCGCGTCGTTGGCGCCCGGCGCGCGGATGTCGGAATGGCTTTGCGGGATCGGCGCGCCGTCGCGGGCGCCCCAATCCTGCGGCGCGTCGCAGCGGAAGCGGTAGACGAAGCTGTAGGCGGCGCCGCAATGCGTGTCCCAGCGCACCGTGTTGCACAGCGGCAGCATGTAGAACGGATGGAAGGACAGCATCGCCGCCAGCCCGTCGTAGTAGCCCGCGGCGGCGTGCAGGGGTTTCGAGCCGCGCACCTTCTCGGCCGGCTCGCCCGTGAAGCGCAGGCCACCCTGGATGCCATGCGCATGCATCGCCGCCTTGGTGGCCAGCAGTCCGGCCAGCGCGCCGGTGCCCAGCGCCGAGTGCGGGTCGGTGTGGCCGGCGGCCATCTCGCCCGTGCCGTCGCGGGGGGCCTGTTCGGGGCGCGGCGCCTGGCTGTTGCCGGGGACCGCGTCGTACTCGGCGTACATCCCGATCACGGGACCTGCGCCGTTGTGCCATTCAGCGCAGAAGGCGGTGGGCATGCCAGCGGTGCCCTGCTCGACGGTGAAGCCCTCGGCCCGCAGCTGGCGCACGTACCAGTCGGACGAGCGGTATTCGCGCCAGGCGGGCTCGGCCCAGTCGAAGAGCTGCGCGGTCCAGTGCGAAAGCTCGCCCGCTCGGTCGCGCAGGGCGGCGTCGGCGGTTTCGGTCGCGGCGTCCGTCATGCCATGTGCGCCACGACCTGCCGGCGATGCGGGGCGTCGCGATGCTCGACCAGGTAGATGCCCTGCCAGGTGCCCAGCGCCAGCGCGCCGCGGGTGACGGGGATCTGCAGGTTGACCGGCAGGATCGCGGCCTTGAGATGCGCGGGCATGTCGTCGGGCCCCTCGGCCACGTGCGTCAGGAAGCCCATGTCGGGGTGATCCGCCGGCGGCACCGTGCGGTGCAGCCATTCCACGAGGTCGCGGCGCACGTCCGGGTCGGCGTTCTCCTGGATCAGCAGGCTGGCCGAGGTGTGGCGGATGAACAGCGTGCACAGCCCCGTGCCGCGGACCCAGGCCGCCACGTCGCCGGTGAACTCGTACAATCCCGGCCCTTCGGTCGAGATGGTGAACGTCGTCTGCATCGCGCCTCTCCCTTTCGCACCGTCTGTGGCACGGCACGCCGGCGCGACGCAACGCCGCAGGGCGCGCCTGCCCGAATTTCGGGCGACGGTCGGGCGCCGGAAACCCTGCGGCGCCCGCCGGGGTTGAACCCGGAACCGCCCGTCGGGCGAGCGAAACTTTCAGGGGATATCATCATGACCAAGACCATCTTCATCACCGGCGCCTCGAGCGGAATCGGGGCCGCGACCGCGCGCGCGGCCATTTCGGCGGGCTGGAACGCCGGGCTCTTCGCCCGGTCCGAGGCCAAGCTGGCCGACCTCGCGGCCGAGCTGGGCGACGCCGCCCTGCCCCTGCCGGGCGATGCGACCGAGTTCACCCAGCAGCAGAAGGCGGTCGACCGGCTGGCCGAGCATTTCGGCAGCGTCGACGCGGCCTTCGCCAACGCGGGCACCGGCCTGTCGGCCGCCGGCACCGACGCGGGCGATCCCGAGGAATGGGAAAAGCTGATCCGTGTCAACGTGATGGGCGTGCTCTGGACCGCCAAGGCGGCGATGCCGCACCTGAAGAAGGCCAAGGGCGACCTGCTGCTGACCGGCTCGGCCGCCGGGCGGCGCCACATCAAGGGGTCGGTCTACGGCGCGTCGAAGTGGTTCGTGCACGGCTACGGCGGCAACCTCGCCGAGGAGATGCGCGAGTTCGGCGGCCGCTGCACGGTGATCGCACCGGGCATGGTCGACACGCCGTTCTTCGACGAGCCGAAGCCCGACAAGCTGCAGCCCGAGGACATCGCGCGCGCGGCGATGTTCGCGCTCGACGCCGACCGGCGCGCGGCGGTGCAGGAAGTCTTCGTCATGCCCAACGGCTGACGCCCCGCGCGGGGCGGCGCGACGCGGCGGGGAAGATCCCCGCCGCGCGCGTCAGGCCAGGCGCACGATCGCGAGCGTCGCCATCAGCGACGCCACGACCAGTACGATGATCCCCAGCGAGGCGGGCCGTTGCCCGACCGATTTGGGCGCGAAGCAACGGCCGCAGTAATTGCCACGAAGACGCATGCGGTGGCCGCACTCGTCGCACCTGAAGACACGAAACGCCATTACTCGAACAACCTTGCAAACAAACGTTGCTCAGATTGAATGGTTAACGATTCGAGTCAACGTTAACTAATTTGCAGGTGGCGCCGGCCCGGACCGCTGCGCAAGCACCGGGCGGAATGCCTGTCTTGGCGGCCCTCGTCGGCAAGTCCCGGGGCGCGCGGAACACGGATCGAGGCAGGAAAAAGGGGCCGCAAGGGGCCCCTTTTCGTCGCTCGAAGCTCCAAGGAAGGCGCCCGCCTACTGGTCGAGGAACGACCGCAGCTTGCGCGACCGGCTGGGATGCTTGAGCTTGCGCAGCGCCTTCGCCTCGATCTGGCGGATACGCTCGCG
>NZ_JBELMH010000094.1:0-10449 GCF_042096055.1 Citreimonas sp.
GCTGGACGAACGCCAGGTCGAGGACCTGCAGGAGATTTTTCCGACGCTGCTGCTGTTCGGCGATCCCGCCCAGCTTCCGCCGGTTAAGGACACCAGCGGCGGGATGGTCTTCGACCGGCTGAAGCCGAGCCAGGTTATCGAGCTGAAGCGTATCCACCGCCAGGCCGCCGACAACCCGATCCTCGACCTTGCGCATGCACTGGCCGACCCGGCGCTGGACTTCGACGATTTCGAGCGGCTGGTGGCGGAGAAGGCCCGCGCGGACGACCGTGTGCGGCTGGCCGAGCGGGTCGAGGTCGACCTGATGGCGCGCAGTCCGGTGCTGGTCTGGCGCAACGCCACCCGCATCCGCCTGATCCACGCCTTCCGCAACGTGCACGGCGCCCCCGAGGACAGCCTGCTCGAGGGTGAGCCGTTGATCTGCGACGGGATCGAACTGCCGCTGAAGCACCGCAAGAAACGTCTCGATCTCGAGGCGCGCGGGCTGATCAAGGGTGCGCAGGTGATCTACCTCGGCCCCGGGCGCAAACCGGGGTTCTCGCGCCTGCATGTGGTCGGCGCGCCAGAACCGCAGGTCTCTGCCGCGTCCATCGTCAAGATCGAGAAGCCCGACGCCGAAGAGCCGTTCATTCCCTTCGCCGCACGCATGGGGGCGACCTTCCTGCACGGCGCGGCGGTGACGATCCACAAAGCGCAGGGCTCGCAATGGGAAGACGTGCAGGTCTTCGCGCCCGACCTGTTCGCGGCCGCCCGCATGGGCCGAAGCGAGGCCGGGCAGCCGTTGTGGAAACGTTTGGCATACGTGGCGATCACGCGGGCGCAGTCGCGGTTGCACTGGGTCGTTCGCAACCGCCTGTCGCGGCCGGGCGGGCCCCTGCGTGTCGACGACCTGCAGAGCGTGGCCGCGCCGTTGACCCTGGCGCCCGAGACCGAGGGCTAGGGGCGCCGGGGCCGCTCACGGCTGCGCCGCATCGCCCCGCCCGCCGTCCTACCGAAGTCAGATCGCGACGATCTGCTTGCCGCGATTGCGGCCCTGAAGCAAGCCGATGAACGCTTCGGGCGCGTTTTCCAACCCTTCGGCCACGTCCTCGAGGAACGCGACCTCGCCCGCGGCGACCTTGGGCGCCATGTCCTTCAGGAACTCCGGATAGCCGTCCCAGTGATCGAAGATGATGAAGCCGTCGATGCTCAGCCGCTTGACCAGCACCGCGCGCCAGGTGGCGGGCAGCCGGTCGGCGCTGTCCTCGACGCCGCCGTACCACGCGATCGTGCCGCAGACGGGGATGCGGCCGTGGGTGTTCATCAGCGGCAGGACCGCCTCGAGCAGCTTGCCGCCCACGTTCTCCCAGTAGATGTCGACGCCGTCGGGCGCCGCCTCGGCCAGCGCAGCGCGCAGCGCGCGCGCGTCGTCATGGGCGCGGTGGTCGATGGCGGCGTCGAAGCCGAAGGTCTCGGTCGCGAGCTTGCACTTCTCGGGGCCGCCCGCGACGGCGACGGTGCGCAGGCCGGCGGCCTTGGCCAGTTGTCCGACCAGCGAGCCCACCGGCCCGGTTGCGGCGCCGACGACCAGGGTTTCTCCCTTCTGCGGGCGGCCGTACTTGCGCAGGCCGGTCCAGGCGGTGAAGCCGGGCATGCCCAGCACGCCGAGCGCGGTGGTCGGCGGCAACCCTGCGTCGAGCTTGCGCAGCTGGTCGGCCGGCAGCACCGCGTGGCTGGTCCAGCCGGTGATGCCGGTGACCATGTCGCCCTCGGCGAAGCCGTCGGCGCGCGACGCCATCACGCGGCCCACGCCTTGGCCGGTCATCACCTCGCCGAGGTTCACCGACGGTGCGTAGCTTTTCGCGTCGTCCATCCGCCCGCGCATGTAGGGGTCGAGCGAGAGGTGCGTCACGGAAACCAGCACCTCGCCCGCCTTCGGCTCGGGCAAGGGCGCGGTCTCCAGCGCAAAATCGTCGGGAACGGGCATGCCCTTGGGGCGGCGGGCGAGCGTGATGCGGCGCATCTGGTCGGTCATGTAAGCTCCTGTCGGGAAAGCGGTTGCACCATCCGGCGCGTTCCGGTCAGTCTACGCCGACACAGGCTGACGGCAAGGGGAGGTCCGGATGCACGTTCCAAGCAAGCACGCGCCGCGGCTCGCCGCGCGCCCGATGCGCCGCCACGGCGACGCGGCCCGATGAGTGCGGACGATCTGCGCGCGCTTGCGCCGCGGAAATCGGGCTGGGTGATGCTGGACGCGTCGCGGGTGAATGCCTTCGCGGGCGTGACCGAGGACTGGCAGTTCGTGCATTTCGACGACGAGCGCGCCAGGGCCGAGACGCCGTTCGGCGGGGCGATCGCGCACGGGTTCCTGACGCTGTCGATGCTGTCGGCGATGTCCTACGAAGTCACCGAGGACCTGCCCGAGCTGGCGACCAGCGTGAACTATGGCTTCGACCGCATCCGGTTCGTGACGCCGGTGCCGGTGGGCAGCCGCATCCGGGGAACCTTCGCGGTCGCCGACGTGGACGAGGGCGAGGGCTGGCTGAACATCCACTGGGACGTCGAGCTCGAGATCGAGGGCGGCGACAGCCCCGCGCTGGTGGCGAGCTGGATCACCCGCGCCTTTCTGAAGGAGTGAGCGATGGACCGCGGCATCACCGATCCGGACGCGCCGGGTTTCGAGGGCGAGGCGCTGTATCCCTTCGCGCGGCACCTGGGGATGCGGATGCTCGACTGGTCCGAAGGGGCCGCGCGGTTCACGCTGCCGGCAGCGCCGGAACTGATGAACCGGCACGGCAACCTGCATGGCGGGGTGCATGCCTCGCTTCTGGACACGGTGATGGGCTACGCGGGCTGCTGGACGGGCGATCCGGAGCGGCCGCAGATGTGCCTGACCCTGACCCTGAACGTGCAGTACCTGTCGCGCCCGAAGGGAGAGACCCTGATCGCCGAGGGGGTCAAGACCGGGGGCGGGCGGAGCACTTTCTTCGCGGAAGGGACGATCCTGGACGAGACGGGCGAGGTGATCGCCAAGGGGACAGGGACGTTCCGGTACCGGCGCGGATGAGGTGTCCCATCGTGGGACATGCAGGCGCCCCAAGAAAATCAATGGCTTGCAGAGACGGATTTACCAAATCGTAACGATGTCCCACGCGCGGGGCCGGCGCGGACCGGCCCCGGCGCCGGCCGATCAGCCCTCGGCGGCGGCGCGGATGGCGCGGATGTTCTCGCCGTAGACATGCGCCTTGTCGACCGAGCCGCCGCGGAACACGGCGGAGCCCGCGACCAGAACGTCGGCGCCGGCGCCCACCACCAGCGGTGCGGTGCGCGTGTCGACGCCGCCGTCGATCTCGATATGCACCTCGCGGTCGCCGATCATCTCGCGCAGGCGGCGGATCTTGCCGGTCAGGTCGAGGAACGACTGCCCGCCGAAGCCGGGGTTCACCGTCATCACGCAGACCAGGTCCGCGAGGTCGAGCAGATGCTCGACCGCCTCGGCCGGCGTGCCGGGGTTCAGCGCCACGCCCGCCTTCATGCCCGCCGCGCGGATCGCCTGCAGCGTGCGGTGCGTGTGCGGCCCGGCCTCGACATGCGCGGTGAGGATGTCGGCGCCGGCCTCGGCATAGGCGTCGATGTAGGGATCGACCGGCGCGATCATCAGGTGCACGTCCATCACCGTGGTGACGTGCCGGCGGAACGCCTTCACCGCCGGCGGCCCGAAGGTGAGGTTGGGCACGAAATGCCCGTCCATCACGTCCACGTGGACCCAGTCGCCGCCCTGGTCCTCGATCGCGCGGATCTCGCGGCCGAAATCGGCGAAGTCGGCGGACAGGATCGAGGGCGCGATCTTCACGCGGCGGTCGAACGTCATGGGCATGTCTCCGGGCAAGGTCAGTAGCCGGCGTCGCGGTCGACCAGGTGCACCATCGGCTTGCCGGTCTCGTTGCGCCAGATGTTGTCGGCGATCGCGCGCGAGGCCGAGGGCGGGCGGGTTTCCGACGCGATGTGCGGCGTTACGGTCACCTTGGGATGCGCCCAGTAGGGATGGTCGGCGGGCAGCGGCTCGGTCCGGAAGACGTCGAGCGTGGCGTGCGCCACCTGGCCCTCGTCCAGCGCCTCGAGCAGGGCGTCGTCGTCGATCAGCGGCCCGCGGCCGGGGTTGATGACGAAGGCGCCCGGCGCCAGCAGCGCGAGGCTGCGGGCGTTGAGGATGTTTTCCGTCTGCGGTGTCTGCGGCAGCAGGGTGATGACCACCTGCGCGCCGCGCAGCGCGCGGGCCAGACCGTCGGGGCCGTGCAGGCATTCGATGCCGGCGACGCGCTTCTCGGTCCGGCTCCAGCCGGTGACGTGGAAGCCCAGCGTGCGCAGCGCGCGCCCGCACGCGGTGCCGAGCGCGCCGAGGCCGAGGATGGTCACCGGACGCTCGGCCGCCAGCGGCGGCGCGGTGTCGTCCCAGCGGTGATCGGGGTTCACGATATGGGCGTCGAGCCCGAGATGGTAGCGCATCACGTGGCCGGTGACGTATTCCACCATGCCCTGGGTCAGGCCCTCGTCGTCGACCATGCGCGCCAGCGGCACCCGCAGCGTCTTGTTGCCGACGACGTTTTCCACCCCGGCCCAGAGGTTCAGAACCGCCTTGAGGCGGGTGAACGGCGTGAAGTCCTGCACGTCCGAGCTGGGCGCGTAGATGATGTAGTCGACGGTCTCGGGCTCCATCCGCGTCGACAGGACGTAGTCGAGGCCGTCGGCGTCGAGCGCGGTGCGCAGGTGGCTTTCGTATTGCGCCCAGCGATCGGCGGGCGCGGCGAACAGGATGTTGACGCTCATGGACTCTCTCAGCGGGGGCGGTGGATGTGGGCGCTTTGTACCAGCCCGAAGGCGATCATCAAGACGAGCATCGCCGAGCCGCCGTAGCTGACCAGCGGCAGCGGCACGCCGACCACGGGTGCGAGGCCCATGACCATCGACATGTTCACGGCGAAGTACAGGAAGAAGGTCAGGCCGACGCCCAGCGTCAGCAGCGACGAGAACCGGTCGCGGTTGGCCAGCGCCGAGACGATGCAGAACACCAGCACGAGGATGTAGAGACCCAGCAGCGACATCCCCCCGATGAAGCCGAATTCCTCGGAGAGCGTGTTGAAGATGAAGTCGGTGTGCTTTTCCGGCAGGAAGTTCAGCCGCGACTGCGTGCCCTGCATGAAGCCCTTGCCGGTCCAGCCGCCCGAGCCCATGGCGATCTTGGCCTGGGTGATGTGGTAGCCCGCGCCCAGCGGATCGCTCGAGGGGTCAAGGAACGTGTCGATGCGGCGGTACTGGTAATCCTTCAGCAGCTGCCAGTCTGTGCCGCGGCTTTCGAAGACCATCCGGATCGTGCCGGCCCCGAGGCCCATGACAACGGCGAAATACAGCCAGTGCACGCCGGCGAGGAACATCATCAGCGCGCCGGCGATGGTCAGCAGCAGCGCGGTGCCGAGGTCGGGCTGCGTCAGCACCAGCCCCGTGGGCAGCAGGATCAGCACCACCGGCAGCAGCACCCAGAACGGGTGCGAGGTGCGCCGCAGCGGCAGCCAGTCGTAATAGGCCGCGAGGATCATCACCAGCGCGATCTTCATCACCTCGGACGGCTGCAGCCGCATGAAGCCGAGGTCGATCCAGCGCTGCGCGCCCATGCCGATCTCGCCGAAGAACTCGACCAGGACCAGCAGGCCGAGCGCGCCGAGATAGGCCAGCACCGCCATGTTGCGCCAGAACCAGATCGGCACCAGCGCGACGGTGAACATCGCCGCCAGCCCCAGCACGTAGCGCTTCATCTGCGGCTCGGCCCAGGGGCGGAACGAGCCGCCGGCGACCGAGTAGAGCATCAGGAAGCCCACGCCCGCCACCGCCGAGAGCAGCACCACCAGCGGCCAGTTCAGGTACAGGACCTTGCGCCAGCCCGAGGGCACCGTCTTGACGTTGTATTCGAGGTAGCTCATGCGCGGCTCTGCTCGGCGGCGCGGCGCAGGCGGCGCTCGCGTTCCAGCCGCTCCTGCTGGGCCTCGATGCGGGTGCGCTGGGCCGACGGGTAGGCGTCGAGCGGCGGCGTGTCGCCGTAGAGCGCCTGCAGCGTGACGTCGCGCGCGATGGGCGCCGCCGCGGCCGAGCCGCCGCCGCCGTGTTCGACGACGACCGAGACCGCGATGCGCGGGTTGTCGGCGGGCGCGAAGCTGACGAACAGCGCGTGGTCGCGTTCCTCCCACGGCACCTCGTCGTTCTTGACCACGCGGTTGAGCACCTGTGCCGTGCCGGTCTTGCCGGCCATGAGCATGGTCTCGGTCTCGATGCGCGAACCGTAGGCGGTGCCGCGGCGGTCGTTCATCACCGCGTGCATGGCGCGCTGCACCCAGCGCAGGTGCTGCGGGTTCAGGCCCAGGTCCTCGCCGGCGCGCGACTCGGTCTCGACCCCGTCGACGCGGCGCACCAGGCGCGGCGAGATCGCGCGCCCGGTGGCGATGCGCGCCGACATCACCGCCAGCTGCAGCGGCGAGGTCAGGATGTCGCCCTGGCCGATCGAGACGTTGACCGTGTCCCCGATGCGCCAGCCGTCGTTGCGCACGCGCTGCTTCCACTCGATGTCCGGGACCAGCCCTTCGGTCACGGCGGACATGGGGATGTCGGGGGCGCTGCCCAGGCCCAGCTTGCGCGCCATGGCGGCGATGTTCTCGATCCCGACCTTCAGCGCGAGGTCGTAGTAGTAGACGTCGCAGCTTTCGCGCATCGACGCCTCGAGGTTCATGTGCCCGTGGCCGCCACGCTTCCAGCAGCGGAAGGTGCGCGTGCCCACCTGGTACGAGCCGGGGCAGAACACGGTCTCGTCCGGGCCGATCACGCCGGCGGCCAGCGCCGCGAGCGCGGTGACCATCTTGAAGGTCGAGCCGGGCGGGTAGGCGTCCTGCACGGTCTTCGAGGCCAGCGGCCGGCGGATGTTCTCGCGCAGCACGCCGTAATCGGCGACCGAGATGCCGCGCACGAACTTGTTCGGGTCGTAGGACGGCGCCGAGGCGATCGCCAGCAGGTCGCCGTGCTCGAGGTCCATCACCACGACCGAGGCACTCTCCTCGCCGAGGCGGGCGTGCACGTATTCCTGCAGCGCGTTGTCGACGGTCAGCTGCAGGTCGCCGCCGGCCTCGCCCTCGCGGCGGTCGATCTCGCGCATGACGCGGCCCGTGGCGTTGACCTCGACGCGCTTGGTGCCGGCGCGGCCGCGCAGGGTTTCCTCGTGGTGGAACTCGATCCCGACCTTGCCGATCTGGAAGCGCGGAATGCGCAGCAGCGGCGGCGGATCCTCGTAGCGGGCGAGGTCGCGCTCGGAGACCGGGCCCACGTAGCCCGCGACGTGGGCGTAGAGACCGCCCAGCGGGTAGTAGCGCGACAGGCCGACCTCGGGGGCGACGCCGGGCAGGGCGGGGGCGTTCACCGCGACGCGGCTGACCGCCTCCCAACTGACGCGATCGGCGATGGTCACCGGCAGGAAGGGCGCGGCGCTGCGCCGGATCTCGGCCAGCGCGCGGTCGATCGCGGGGCCGTCGAGCTCGATCAGCTGCGCCAGGCGCTGGACCACCACCTCGACGTCGTCGGCATCCTCGGGGACCAGCGTGATGCGGTAGGCCGGCGCGTTATCGGCGATGATGCGCCCCTCGCGGTCGAAGAGCCGCCCGCGCGCCGGTGGCAGCAGGCGGATGTTGATGCGGTTCTCCTCGGCCAGCAGGCGGAACTCGTCGGCCTGGTCGACCTGCATGTGCCGCATCCGCGTGGCCAGCACGCCGGCGAAGCCCAGCTGCAGCCCGCCCAGGATCAGCCCGCGGCGGGTGATGCGCCGGGCGCTCTGGGCGGTTTCCTTCGGTGTCCTTTTCATGCGCCGCGTCCCACGGGGTCGAATTCGCCCGGCGCGCTGCGACGCACGCCGAAGGCGGTGTGGCTGATCGCCGCCACCAGCGGGTAGGCGATCAGCGTCATGCCGTACTGCATCGCGTGCAGCGCCAGCGTTCCGGGCCCCACGACCAGCAGCCCCAGCGCGATGCGGTAGACCACCGTGATCACCATCAGCGCGGTCGCCACGGTCAGCCATTCGGCGAAGAACGTGTTGCCGCGGATGCGCCGGTCCTGGACCTTGAGCCATTCCGCCGCCAGCAGCACCAGCGCCGCCCACAGGCCCGGTGGGCGCTGGGTCAGCAGGTCGGCCAGCAGCATCACGGCCGCGATCGACAACATGGGCACGAAGTCCGGCCGCCGCAACGCCCAGACGAAGGTCAGCGCCACCAGCAGGTCGGGCCCGGCGATGCGGGCGGGCGTGATCTGCATCGGCAGCAATTGCGCGAACAGGATCAGCAGCGCCAGCAGCGGGTAGACCGCGCGCATGAGCCAGAGACGGGCGACGCTGCGCTCAGCCATTGGTCGGCCCCAAATCGTCGCTGGCGGTGTCGTCGAGCAGCGTGTCGGGCGCGGGCGGGCCCTGCGGCTCGCGCGTGCCGGGCGGCAGGTCGGGCACGATCAGCGACGACGGCGCCCGCACGCGGCGCGAGCCGTGGTCGCGCAGCACGCGCAGGAATTCCAGCCGCTCGTAATCCGCCGCAAGCCGCGCGCGCGCCCGGCCGCCCGGGTCGAGCGCCACCTGGCCCACCAGCAGGCCCGGCGGGAAGACCTCGCCGTCGCCCGAGGTGACGATGCGGTCGCCGGGACGCACCAGGTCGGGGTCCTCGATGAAGTCGATGTGGGGGGCACCCGAATTGTCGCCCACCACCAGCGCGCGCTGCCCCGAGGGCTGGATGACCGCCGGGATGCGGCTGGTCGCGTCGGTGAGCAGGATCACCCGGCTGGTGTTCGGCCCGACGCCCGAGATCCGCCCGACGAGGCCGATGCCGTCCATCGTGGCCCAGCCGTCGACGATGCCGTCGCGGCCGCCCACGTTGATCAGCACCGATTGCCGGAAGGGGCTGCCGCTGTCGGCCAGCACGACGCCGGTGATGTAGGTCAGCCGCGGGTCGAGCTGCACGTTGTTGAGGTCGCGCAGGCGGGCGTTTTCCTGTTCCAGCTGCAGCGCCGCCTCTTTCCAGGCGGTCATCTGGCGCAGCTCGCGGCGCAGCTCCTGGTTCTGGGCGCTGATGCGCTGGTAGGACTGGAAGTCGCGCAGCAGGTTCACGGTGCCGGTGACCGGCGCCATCGCCCAGTCCATGCGCGGCACGACGCGGTCGACCACGTGGGCGCGGAAGCGCTCGACCCGCGGGCTGTCGATGCGCCACAGCAGGAACAGCCCCAGCAGCACAAGCGCCAGGATCACCAGCAGCAGCCGCTTCAGCGGGCCGGTGAAGTCATCGCGGGATCTGTCCTGGGCCAATGGCTTGTCGTCCGGGTTCGGTCATTCTGCCGATCGCGGCAGAAGGCACTGCCCCTTCCGCCGCGGTTGCGCCCTCAGCTGTCGTAGTCGATCGCGTGGCGCAGCTGTTTTTCGAATTCCAACGCCTTTCCGGTGCCCAATGCAACGCAGTTGAGGCTTTCGTCGGCGATCGACACCGCAAGGCCCGTCTGTTCGCGCAGCGCGAGGTCGAGATCGCCCAGAAGCGCGCCGCCGCCGGTCAGCATCACGCCGCGGTCGACGATGTCGGCGGCGAGGTCCGGGGGCGTCTGTTCGAGCGCGGTCATCACCGCCTCGCAGATCTGCTGGACCGGCTCGCTCAGCGCCTCGGCGATCTGGGCCTGGCTGATCTCGGTTTCCTTGGGCACGCCGTTCAGAAGATCGCGGCCGCGGATCTGCATCGAGCTGCCGCGCCCGTCATCGGGCATCCGCGCCGAGCCGATCGAGGTCTTGATGCGCTCGGCGGTCGATTCGCCGATCAGCAGGTTCTGCTGGCGGCGCAGGTACGAGATGATCGCCTCGTCCATCCGGTCGCCTCCGACGCGGACCGAGCGGGCATAGACGATGTCTCCCAGCGACAGGACCGCGACCTCGGTCGTGCCTCCGCCGATGTCGACGACCATGCTGCCGGTGGGGTCGGTGATGGGCATGCCGGCGCCGATGGCCGCCGCGATGGGTTCCGAGATCAGGCCGGCCTTGCGCGCGCCCGCGCTGAGCACCGACTGCCGGATCGCGCGCTTTTCCACCGGGGTGGCGCCGTGCGGCACGCAGACGATGATCTTGGGCTTCGAGAAGGTCGAGCGGCGGTGCACCTTGCGGATGAAGTGCTTGATCATCGCCTCGGCGGTGTCGAAGTCGGCGATCACGCCCTCGCGCATCGGGCGGATCGCCTCGATGCTGCCCGGCGTGCGGCCGAGCATCAGCTTGGCGTCCTCGCCCACGGCGAGCACCTTCTTCACGCCGTCCTTGACGTGGTAGGCGACGACGGACGGCTCCGACAGGATGACCCCGCGTCCCTTGACGTAGACCAGCGTGTTCGCCGTCCCGAGGTCGATGGCCATGTCCGCCGAAAACATGCC
>NZ_JBELMH010000095.1:0-3316 GCF_042096055.1 Citreimonas sp.
GGAGGCGAAGCGCTTGGCGCCCGACAGCCGGTGCGCCCGCGCCGTCACGGGCGCGGGCCCGTCGGCGCCCCAGACTCCGAACAGCAGGCCGCTCTCCATCTCCTGCCGGCAGCGCGAGCGCAGCGTCGGGTCGGCGTAGGTGTCGATCAGGTGCCAGGCGTTGACGTGGCCTTCGTAGAGCCGGCCGAGCGACAGGTCGGCTTCGGCGACCTGGCGCATCGCCGCGGCGGCCTCGCGCCACCCGGCGGGCCGCAGCAGGCCCGAGCGCTTCAGCAGCGCGATCGCTTCGTCGAAGTCGCCGGGCGCGACCTGCGCGAGCGTGGCGCGAAGATCCGCGCGGTGCGGGTCCTTCGCAGGGCTTCGATCGGGGTCGTGAAGCATGATCGGCGTCCGGGGCTGATGGCTGCCAGACAACCGGCAGAGGGCGTGCCGGTTCCTGCACCTCTTCATCGTCACGCGCTTGCTCGCACGACGGGCCGAGGCGCCACTCCACTCGAATCGCTATGCCGCGCACGTGGTCGGAAACGCTGACACCGTCCCAGCGTCCGCGGATCGATCATCGCCCGCACCGCCGATGCGGAACGGGTTCCCCCGCTGCCGCAAATGAAGGCAGGGCCGCGGTTACGGCGTCCAAAAACAAGGCAGTCATTCCGTTAACCGTTGTGCGGAACGCCTTTCGCCTACCTGCCTGCGCGCCGAAATACGCAACCTTGGGCGTCGCCGCATCGGCGGCAGAATGTGCGGTGATGTCGGCCTGCCAACTGATCACCACCGCACTCCGCATTCGCAAATGCGTGGGGGAACCTTGGTGGCATCTTCCGGGATTTCAAGGTCCGCCGCGCCCATAGGGACGGTATCCATGAACCTTACAAGAACCGCGGCGCTGTCGATCGCCTGTTGCACGGCAGCCCTTTCGGCCTCGGCCCAGGACGCGGAATGCCCGATCAAGGTCGGGGTCCTGCACTCGCTCTCCGGCACGATGGCCATTTCCGAGACGACGCTGAAGGACACCGTCGAGATGCTGGTCGAGAACCAGAACGAGGCCGGCGGCGTGCTGGGCTGCCAGCTCGAGGCTGTCGTGGTCGACCCCGCGTCCGACTGGCCGCTCTTCGCCGAAAAGGCGCGCGAGCTTCTCAGCGTGCACGAGGTCGACGTGATCTTCGGCAACTGGACCAGCGTGTCGCGCAAGTCCGTGCTGCCCGTGATCGAGGAACTGAACGGCCTGCTGTTCTACCCCGTCCAGTATGAGGGCGAGGAAAGCAGCAAGAACGTGTTCTACACCGGCGCCGCGCCCAACCAGCAGGCGATCCCGGCGACCGACTACTTCCTCGAGGAACTCGGCGTGGAAAGCTTCGCGCTTCTGGGCACCGACTACGTCTATCCGCGCACGACCAACAACATCCTCGAAAGCTACCTGCTGTCGAAGGGCATTCCCGAAGAGGACATCTTCGTCAACTACACGCCCTTCGGGCATTCCGACTGGTCGCGCATCGTGTCCGACGTCGTGGCGCTCGGCGCCGGCGGCAAGAAGGTCGGCGTGATCTCGACCATCAACGGCGACGCCAACGTGGGCTTCTACAAGGAACTGGCCGCGCAGGGCGTCAGCGCCGAGGACATCCCCGTCGTCGCCTTCTCGGTCGGCGAAGAGGAACTCTCAGGCCTCGACACCAGCAACCTGGTCGGTCACCTCGCGGCGTGGAACTACTTCCAGTCCGCCGACACCGAGGCGAACGAGGAATGGGTCGCCGCGTGGAAGGAACGCATGGGCGAGGACCGCGTGACCAACGACCCGATGGAGGCGCATTACATCGGCTTCAACATGTGGGTGAACGCCGTCGAAGAGGCCGGCACCACCGACGTCGATGCCGTGCGCGAGGCGATGTACGGCCAGGAATTCCCGAACCTGACCGGGGGCACCGCCGTGATGCTGCCGAACCACCACCTGGCCAAGCCCGTGCTGATCGGCGAGATCACCGAGGACGGCCAGTTCGACATCATCAGCCAGACCGAGGAAGTGCCCGGCGACGCGTGGACCGACTACCTGCCCGAGTCCGCCAAGCTGACCTCGGATTGGCAGGAACTCGGCTGCGGGATGTACAACACCGAGACCGAGACCTGCGTGCAGATCAAGTCGAACTACTGACCTGACACGACGGGACGGGCGGCCATCGCCCGTCCCGCACCCTTCCCTTCGCATCATCGGGGCCGTTCATGTCTGTCACGCGCACGCATCTTGCCGGGATCACAGTGCTGCTATTGGCCCTGGTGGCGCCGCTGGCCGCGGCCGCGCAGGACGCCGACGCGCCGATCCAGCGGCTGCTGCAGGAGCACGGCGCACTGATCGAGGAATCGAGCCGCACATCGATCGCGCCGGCCATCGACGCGCTGGCCGCCTCGGGCCTGCCGCAGGCGCAAAGCGTGCTGCAGCGCTGGCGCGCCAAGGAGATGTGGCGCAACGAAGAGACCGGCCTGTTCGCCTTCGCCGAGGAGATCGACCGCGACACGCTGCGCGTCTTCGACTTCGCCGATGGTTCGGAAATCGGCGAGCGGCCCGACGACGACTGGGAACAGCTCAAGCCCAATTCCGGCATCCGCGGCATGATCGGCGCGGCGCTGGTCCAGTTTCAGCTCAGCGAGCCTGAGCCAGCCATGCGCAACCGCGCGCTGGATTCCATCGAGCGCGACCCCGAGGAAAGCCATCTGGTCGCATTGCGCGCCGCCCGCGACGGCGAGGCCGAGCCGAACATTGCCCGCCGCATCGACCGGCTGGAACGCCTTCTGACCATCCGCTTCGGCGAGACCGAGGCCAAGCGCATCGAAGCCATCGAAAGCTTCGCGGGCGACCTGTCGGTCGACGGGCGCGCCGCGCTGACCCCGCTGGTCGCCACCCGCATCGAGCCGTCCGAGACCGAACCCGAGGGCGAAGACGTCTACCGCACGCTGCGCCCTGGCGGCGACATCCTGACGCGCGAAGCGGCCTACGACCTGCTGGTCTCGGCCGACCTCGCCAAGCCGCGCATCGACCGCGCCGCCAAGCGCGAGGCGCTGGTCTCGCACATCGATAGCGGTACCGTCGCCGGTGTAGAAGTCGCGGCGCTGGACAGCGAGGCCGCGCGCGACATGGCCTACGCCGCGCTGGCGCAATCAGGCGCGGTCGACGCGGTGGCCACCGAGGCCGAGATCGACGAGATGTTGGAGCGCTTTTTCTTCGTCGAGCGCTACGTCGGCGCGCCCGCCGCGGTCGCGCTGGCGGCGCAGGAGGTGCTGCGCGGGATCGAGTTCCGCATCTGGCTGAACCAGCTCGCCGACCTGGCGC
>NZ_JBELMH010000095.1:3416-10031 GCF_042096055.1 Citreimonas sp.
GTGCTGCGCGGGATCGAGTTCCGCATCTGGCTGAACCAGCTCGCCGACCTGGCGCTCGACGCGATCTCGCTGGGGTCGATCTACTTCCTTGCGGCGATCGGGCTGGCGATCACCTTCGGCGTCATGCGCGTCATCAACATGGCGCATGGCGAGTTCATCATGATGGGCGCCTATACCGGCTACGTCGCGCAGCAGCTCGTGCCGGGCTACACCCTGTCGCTGATCGTGGCGCTGCCGGCCGCGTTCCTGATCACCTTCGCCGCGGGCGTGGCGCTCGAGCGGCTGGTGATCCGCCACCTCTACCACCGCCCGCTCGAGACGCTGCTGGCGACCTTCGGCGTGTCGATCGCGCTGCAGCAGATCGCCAAGAACATCTTCGGCACGCAGGCGCGCCCGCTGACCTCGCCGGGCTGGCTGGACGGGTCGCTGGCCTTCAACGACATCGTGTCGATCAGCTACATCCGCATCGCGATCTTCGTCCTGGCGCTGCTGTTCCTGGGCCTCTACCTGTTCGTCATGCGCGGCACGAGGCTGGGGCTCGAGGTGCGCGCGGTCACGCAGAACCCGCGCATGGCCGCGTCGATGGGCATCAATCCCGACCGCATCAACATGCTGACATTCGGGCTGGGCTCGGGCATCGCGGGCATCGCCGGGGTCGCCATCGGGCTTTACGCCAAGGTCACGTCCGAGATGGGCGCCGACTACATCGTGCAGTCCTTCATGACCGTGGTCGTGGGCGGCGTCGGAAACATCTGGGGCACGCTGCTGGGCGCGGGCCTCGTCGGTTCGCTCCAGAAGGGGATCGAGTGGGCCAACCCGTCGAACACGCTGGCGGCGCAGACCTACATGATCCTGTTCATCATCCTCTTCATCCAGTTCCGGCCCCGCGGGATCATCCCGCAAAAGGGCCGCGCGGCGGAGGCGTGACATGACATCGCTGACCGAAAGCCCCGTTGCCCCGCCCCGCCGCCGGCCGCTGGCGATGCGCCATCCGTCCGTGCTGGTGTTCCTCGCCCTGCTGGCGCTGCTGACCATCATGGTCACCGTGATGTCCGAGGCGGTGGGCACCGGCGCGCTGTCGACATCGCTGACCAAGACGCTGGGCAAGACCCTGTGCCTGTGCCTCGTGGCGTTGGCGATGGACATGGTCTGGGGCTATTGCGGCATCCTCTCGCTGGGGCACATGGCGTTCTTCGGCCTGGGCGGCTACGCGATCGGCATGTGGCTGATGTACGAGCGCACGCGCCTGATCGTCGTCGACAGCCTGGCCCAGCAGCCCCTGCCGCCCACCCCCGAAGAGGTCCGCGACGGCATCGCCACGCAGATCTTCGGTGTCGTCGGCGCGTCCGAGTTTCCGCCGATCTGGGCCTTCGCCCATTCCCTGCCGCTGCAGCTTCTGGCGGTGGTGCTGGTGCCGGGGCTGCTGGCGCTGGTCTTCGGCTGGCTGGCGTTCCGCAGCCGGGTCACCGGCGTCTATCTGTCAATCCTGACGCAGGCGATGACGCTGGCGCTGGCGCTCTACCTCTTCCAGAACGACAGCGGGCTGCGCGGCAACAACGGGCTGTCGGGCCTGCAGAACGTGCCCGGCCTGTCGGACGTGCCGCAATCGACCGTGTCGCTGTGGTTCTTCTGGGCCTCGGCCGCGGCGCTGGGGCTGGGCTACGTGCTGTGCGCGTGGATCGTGTCGGGCAAGTTCGGCAGCGTCATCCGCGCCATCCGCGACGACGAGGCGCGCGTGCGATTCCTCGGCTACCCGGTCGAGGGCTACAAGCTGTTCGTCTTCACGCTGACGGCCGCCATCGCGGGCATCGCCGGCGCGCTTTACTACCCGCAGGCGGGCATCATCAACCCGGCCGAGATCGCGCCGATCGCGTCGATCTACCTTGCCGTCTGGGTGGCGATCGGCGGCCGCGGGCGGCTGTACGGCGCCGTCATCGGCGCAGCGGTCGTGTCGCTTCTGTCGACGTGGTTTACCGGCGGCCAGGCGCCCGACGTGGTGCTGGGCCCCCTGCGCATCCAGTGGGTCGACTGGTGGACTGTCGGCCTGGGCCTGTCCTTCGTGCTAGTGACGCTGTTCGCGCCGCGCGGGATCGGCGGGTTGATCGACCTGATCCACGAGCGCGCCGCGCCCGACCGACACGGCGCCGATCTGGGCCCCGACCAAGGCGCCTTGCGCGAACAGGAGGCCGAGCGATGACGCTCCTCGAAGTCTCGGGCGTGTCGGTGTCCTTCGAGGGGTTCCGGGCCATCGACAATCTGTCCTTTGCCATCGGCGAGCGCGAGCTGCGCGCCGTCATCGGCCCCAACGGCGCGGGCAAGACCACGTTCATGGACATCGTCACCGGCAAGACCCGGCCCGATTCCGGCACGGTGCTGTGGGGTGACAAATCCCAATCCCTGCTGTCGATGTCGGAGAGCCAGATCGCTCGCGCGGGCATCGGCCGCAAGTTCCAGCGCCCGACGGTGTTCGAGGACCAGAGCGTCGCCGACAACCTGATGATGGCGCTGAAGAAGGATCGCGGCCCCTTCGCCGTGCTGGTGTTCCGACCCAGCGCCGATGACCGCGACCGCGTCGCGGCACTGGCCGACGAGATCGGCCTGTCCGCCGCGCTGGGACGCAAGGCCGGAGAGCTGTCGCACGGACAGAAGCAATGGCTCGAGATCGGCATGCTGCTGGCGCAGGAGCCGCGCCTGCTGCTGGTCGACGAGCCCGCCGCCGGCATGACCCCGGCCGAGCGCGAGCACACCACCGACCTTCTGGTCGAGGCGGCGAAGACCCGCGCGGTCGTGGTGGTCGAGCACGACATGGAATTCGTCCGGCGCCTGAACTGCCGCGTGACGGTCCTGCACGAGGGCAGCGTGCTGGCCGAAGGCTCGATCGACCACGTGACGTCCAACCCACGCGTGATCGAGGTGTATCTTGGCCGCTGACACACTCCAGATCGAGGGGCTGACGCTTCACTACGGCGGCAGCCAGATTCTCAACGGCGTCGACATGACCGCGCGGAAGGGCGAGGTCACCTGCGTCATGGGGACGAACGGCGTGGGAAAGACCAGCCTGCTCAAGGCGATCTCGGGCACGCATCCGCGGTCGGGCGGCACCATGCGGATCGAGGGCGAGGCGATCGGCCGGGCCTCGGCGCACGATCTGGCGCGGCGCGGCGTCGCCTACGTGCCGCAAGGGCGCGAGATCTTTCCCCTGCTCACGGTGCAGGAGAACCTCGAGACCGGCTTTGCCTGCCTGCCCCGGTCCGAGCGGCGCGTGCCCGCCGAGATCTTCGAGATGTTCCCGATCCTCAAGGACTTCCGCACCAGGCGTGGCGGCGACCTGTCGGGCGGGCAGCAGCAGCAGCTGGCGATCGCTCGCGCGCTGGTCACAAGGCCGCGCCTTTTACTTCTCGACGAGCCCACCGAGGGCATCCAGCCCAGCATCATCAAGCAGATCGGCGAGACGATCCACATGATCCGCGAGGCCGGAGAAATGGCGATCGTGCTTGTCGAGCAGTATTTCAGCTTCGCCCACGACCTCGGCGATCGTTTCCTGGTGCTGGAACGCGGGGCGAAAAAACTGGGCGGCACGAAAGCCGAGATCCCGCGCGACGCTTTGCGCGACGCAGTCTCGGTCTAGCGTTCCCCTTGACGCGGAGCCCGCCGCGCAAGGGGACCGGCGGCCTCGCGACCGCCAGCATGCATCAATGCACCTGCGACAGAGCGTCCTTGCAGGACGCGGCGCAGCTGCGGCAGGATTCGGCGCAGATGCGGCAATGCTCGTGCTTGTCGGCGTGATGCTCGCATTCCTCGGCGCAGCGGGTGCAGGCTTCGGCGCTGGCCTTCAGCACGGCCGCCAAGACGGCCTCGTTCGACCCGGTGCGGCGCGACGCCATCGACCCCGCCGCCGTGCAGATGTCGGCGCAGTCGAGGTTCAGGCGGATGCACTGGCGCATCTCGGCGACCATGTCCTCGGCCAGGCACGCATCGGCGCAGGAGGTGCAGGTCTGGGCGCAGGCATAGCATTCCTCGATGCATTTCAGCAGCGCATCGGCCGTGCTGCCGGCGACGTCGGGGTGGGTACTGATCATCTCGCGGACTTGCACTGTCATCTCCTTCTCGATTGCAGAGATCGGTAAACGGCGGCACCCTGTCGATGTTCCGCCAACCGGCCTGCCTGCCTTCGTTCACGAAATCGTGGATCGGATGCGCGCCTGCCCTCGTTGGTCCGGTAACCGGCGACAAGAACAGTCCTTGCGACAACGGAAGAGCCATGCCCACGCTTGTAGACCAGACCGACATCCTGCTTCGCCCGGGCGAGACGTGCTGGCGCATCGCCCGCGCCGACCGCGCCGCGCTGATCGTCGATGCGGCCGACTACTTCGTGCACCTGCGCATGGCGCTGATCGGCGCCGAAGAGGCCGCCTACCTGATCGGCTGGGATTTCGACCTGCGCATCGAGATGGTGCCGGGCCAGAGCGACGCGGACGGCAACGCGCCCGACGGCTGGCCGAACCGGCTGGGAGAGTTCCTCGAGGCATTGGTCGAGCATCGTCCCGAGTTGCGGCTGAACATCCTGAAATGGGATGCCGCGATGCTGGCGGAGATCGCCACCCAGGCCTGGGAGACGCTGAGCCTCAAGCTGGCCTCGGACCGCATCCGCTTCGCGCTCGACAGCCATCACCCGGCGGGGGCGTGCCACCACCAGAAAATCGTGGTGATCGACGACAGCGTCGCCTTCTGCGGCGGGATCGACGTGACCTCGGGCCGCTGGGACACCCGCGCCCATGCGCCCCAAGACAGCCGCCGGGTCGACCCGGACGGCGCGCTGCACCAGCCGTGGCACGACGTGACCACCGCGCTCGAGGGCCCCGTGGCCGAGGCGCTCGGCGACCTGTCGCGCCAGCGCTGGAAGAAGGCGACCGGCGACGACCTGCCGGTGCCCGAGGCCCGCGGCCGCGCGTCCTGGCCGCCCGCGCTCGAGGCCGACATCCGCAACGTCGACATCGCCATCGCAAGGACCGAGCCGCGCTACAAGGACACCGACCTGGTGAACGAGATCGAGGAGCTGTACCTCGCCGGCATCCGCGCCGCGCGGCGCACGATCTACATCGAAAGCCAGTACCTCGCCGCCTCGTCCCTGTGCGAGGCAATGGAGGACCGGCTGGCCGAGCCGGGCGGCCCCGAGATCGTCATCATCAACCCCGAGTCCGCCCAGAGCTTCCTCGAGGACGAGGCGATGCACTCGGTCCGGTCGCGCATGATCCAGCGCCTGCGGGACGCTGACGTGCGCGGCGGCGGCGGGCGCTTCTCGATCGTGCACCCGACCAACGCGGACAACACGCCGATCTACGTGCATGCCAAGGTCTTCATCGTCGACGACCGGCTTCTGCGGATCGGGTCGAGCAACATCGACAACCGCTCGATGGGGTTCGACACCGAATGCGACATCGCCATCGAGGCGCAGTCCGCCTCCGAACGCGCGCTGATCCGCAACTTCACGCTGTCGCTGCTGGCAGAACACCTGGGCCGCGACGCGGACGTCGTGCGCGCGAAATGGCGCGAGATGGGCTCGCTCGTCGCGGCGATCGAGGTGCTGCGGATGGTGGCCGGCCGCACCCTGCGCCCGATCGAGCCGCAACCGCTCGATCCGCTCGAGGAGATGCTGGCCGACACGCGCATTCTCGATCCGCGATACTGGCCGCAGAACAGCGTTCCCAAGTCCGAGCGCGTCAAGCATGCGGCCAAGCGCGCGGTCCAGCCCTACCATCTCGAGGTCGCCGGGCTGGGCACGATCCTGCTGGCGGCCGGGGTCACGGCACTGGGCTTCTGGGCGGGCCGCGAGATCGCGCGCCGCGCGCGGCAGGAAAAGCTGGCCACGCCCGCGATCGTCACCGACCGGACCTTTCGCCCCTCGCCGCGGCGCGACGGCGAAAGCTGAGGGCGCGGCGGCTGTCCCTACACCCCGCGCGTCAGTGACTTGGCACTCATGTGCCGAGAAACCGGAACGGCCCGCGCCCGCTGCACGTTGAGGTCCGAACCCGAGAGAAAAGGAGACTCTCATGAGCGAAGACCAAGACAAAGGCACGATCAAGGACGTCAAAGGCTCGGCCAAGGAGACGGTCGGGAAAGCCACCGGCGACCGCGAGGTCGAGCAGAGCGGCCAAGCCGATCAGGCCGAGGGCAAGCTCCAGAAGGGCATGGGCAAGATCAAGGACGCCTTTCGCGGCAAGAAATAGGAAGCGCCTGCCTCCCGCGCCATGACCGGTTCGCCGGCGGCGGCTTTCCGGCGCAAGCCGGGCGGCCCGCGCGCCTTAGCGCGCAGGACGGATGAAGCCCAGCGCCGAGGCACACCACGGCCATCCCGACGGAACGATATCCGGCGACTTAGAGACAGCGCGAGGCGATCGCACGCGACGCAGCTAGTAGCGGCACCAAGACCCTTCGGAGACAAGAGCCACCTGAATTGCCCGACCGGTTCGCGCCTCGCGAAACAGGCAGGCAAGGTGTTGGCGCAGTCGGCGCCTCCTCTCGTTTCCGCCACTAACGGACGGAGCGACACATGTGGGGCGACCTACCGACGGCGGTTCTGATCGGCGCGTTTCTGGCCGCCAGCGGCGTCATCTT
>NZ_JBELMH010000096.1:0-9981 GCF_042096055.1 Citreimonas sp.
TGCGACCTTCCGTCCCCCAGACGGACGCGCTACCAGGCTGCGCCATAGCCCGACTTGTTCCGCTGTCATACTGCTTTTGTGCCCCGTCGCAACCCCTTTGCAGGGGAAATTTTCATTGCTCGCCGGCGGTCGAAGCGGCGAGTCTCTCGTGCAGGGCCCGCAACGCCGGAAGCGCCGCACGGACCGCGTCGGACTGCTCTTCGGTGAGGCTGTCGAGCCAGGCGAGCCGGCCGATCGGACCGGGCTTCGCCGAGGCCGGGGCCTGCGGCGGCAGCGCGGCCTCGAGCGGTTCCGCGGCCGGTTCGGGTTCGGCCAGTGACTCCGGTTCCGGTTCGTCCGCGAATGCTGGCGGTTCCTCCGTCTCGGCTTCGCCGGCCGCCTCCGCGATGTCGGGCGATTCTTCGTCCGCGGCGGGCGCGTCCCACGCGTCTTCGGTGAGATCGACGGCCGGGGCGTCGTCCTTTGCGTCTTCGGCCGCCCACTCGGTTTCGGGCGGTTCATTGAAGGCGATATCGCCCTGCGCGGCATCGTCGGCGTCATCCTCGGCCTCGGGCGGCACATCGTCCAGCGCCGCCGCCGGATCCGAGGCCATCGCGAAGGCGTCCTCGTCCGCGGCCGGTTCGTCCGCCGCATCCTCCAGGCCGTCCGCCTCGAAGGCGGCGGCGGTGTCCTCGGCTTCGGCCGTGGCGATGTCGCCGGGACCGTCGGGCAGGTCGGGGCCGGGCGTCGGCGGCGGATCGGGCGGCAGGTCGGGCTTGGGCGTCGGTTGACGCGAGGCGCTGGAGGGGAAGGCGATCAGCCGCTCTTCGGGTTCGGGCGCCTCGACCTCGACGAAGGGCGCGTCCTCGATCTCGTCGTCGAACCCGGCCGCCGCGGCCTCGGCGTCGGCGCCTTCCAGCTTGCGGACGGACAGCCGCGCGACGTGGCGAACCCCCTGTTCGCGCAGCATCTTCTGCACGCCCTTGATGGTCATCCCGTCGTCGTGCAGCAGCTTCTTGATGCCGCCCAGCAGCAGCATGTCGGCCGGGCGGTAATAGCGCCGGCCGCCGGCGCGCTTGACCGGCTTGACCTGCGCGAACTTGCTTTCCCAGAAACGCAGGACATGGGCCGGCGTCTGCAGCCAGTCTGCGACCTCGGAGATCGTGCGGAAGGCGTCGGGCGACTTGTCCACGCCTCAGCCCTGCCGCCGGTTGCCGTCGGCGACGCGATCCTTCATCAGGTGCGACGGCCGGAAGGTCAGCACGCGGCGCGGCTGGATCGGGACCTCTTCGCCGGTCTTGGGATTGCGGCCCACGCGCGCGGCCTTGTCGCGCACTGAGAAGGTGCCGAAGGACGAGATCTTGACCTGCTCGCCCTGGACCAGCGCGTCGGACATGTGCTGCAGGACCGCCTCGACCAGGTCGGCGCTTTCGTTGCGCGACAGGCCGACCTCGCGGAACACGGCCTCGCTCAGATCCATGCGCGTCAAGGTCTTGTCACTCATCGTCAACCCTCCCGTTACCGGGGCAACTGTGGCCGCGCCGAATTGCCAAGTCAATTCGGCGTGTTGCACGAGGGGCCGGGAATTGCGGGAACGTGCCTACCAGCGCAGCACGACCGACCCCCAGGCCAGCCCGCCACCGATCGCCTCGGTGACCACGACGTCGCCCCGGGCGATCTGGCCGCGGTCGCGGCCCACCGACAGCGCCAGCGGAATCGACGCGGCCGAGGTGTTGCCGTGATCCTGCACCGTGACCACCACGCGGTCCATCGACAGGCCCAGCTTCTTCGCGGTGCCGGCGATGATGCGGATGTTGGCCTGGTGCGGCACGATCCAGTCGATGTCGGAGGATTCCAGCCCCGCCTTCGCCAGCGACGCCTGCGCCGTGGCGGCCAGTTTCTCGACCGCGTGGCGGAACACTTCCTTGCCCTGCATGCGCAGGAAACCGGTCGAGTTCGTGGACACGCCGCCGTCGACGTATAGGATCTCGCGGTGCCGGCCGTCGGAATTGAGGTCGGTGGCCAGGATGCCGCGATCCGCCGTGGTGCCGGTGCCCTCCTGCGACTCGAGGATCAGCGCGCCCGCGCCGTCGCCGAACAGCACGCAGGTCGACCGGTCGGACCAGTCCATGATCCGGCTGAACGTCTCGGCCCCGATGACCATCACCCGCTGCGCCTGTCCCGACAGGATCAGCGCGTTGGCGGTGGTCAGCGCGTAGATGAACCCGGCGCAGACCGCCTGCACGTCGAAGGCGAAGCCCTGCACCATGCCCAGCCGGGCCTGCACCATCGTCGCGACGGACGGAAAGGTGAGATCGGGGGTCGAGGTGGCGACGATGATCGCGTCGACGTCGTCGGCCTGCAGGCCCGCGTCGCGCAGCGCGTTCTGCGCCGCCCGCGTGGCCAGGTCCGACGTGGTTTCATGCTCGGCGGCGAAATGGCGCCGCTCGATCCCCGATCGCGAGCGGATCCATTCGTCGGTCGTGTCGAGCGTCTGTTCGAACTCGGCGTTCTCGACCACCCGTGCGGGCAGGTCGTGCCCGACCCCGATGACGACGGCGCGTTGTGTCATGTAGCTTGTGAGTCCTTCCCGCCCGCTTCGGACGCGTCGTGCATCCCGGCTTCGGCCGCATCCTGCGCCTGTGCTGCCGCAGAGGCAACCCGCGCGGCCAGCCGGTCGTCGAACCCCGAGCGCGCCAGCTCGAACGCCAGCTTCACCGCCGCCGACACGCCGGTCGCATCGGCCGAGCCGTGCGACTTCACCACCGTGCCGTTGAGGCCCAGGAACACGCCGCCGTTGACGCGGCGCGGGTCGATCCGCTTCTTGAGCCGCTTGAGCGAGGTCAGCGCCAGGACCGAGGCCAGCCGCGACAGCGGCGTGTAGGCGAACGCCTCCTTCAGGAGGTCGCCGATCAGCTGCGCAGTGCCCTCGCCGGTCTTCAGCGCGACGTTGCCGGTGAAGCCGTCGGTGACGATCACGTCGCAGCGGTCGCCGGGTATGTCACCGCCCTCGACGAAGCCGACGAAGTCGAAGTTTCCGGTCTCGGTCTGGGCCGCGATCAGGTCATGGGCGGCGCGCAGCTCGGCGCGGCCCTTGTGTTCCTCGGTGCCGACGTTGAGCAGGCCGATGCGCGGCCGCGCCAGTTCCAGCCCGTTGCGGGCGTAGGAGGCGCCCATCATCGCGTATTGCAGCAGGTCCTCGGCATCGGCGCGGATATCGGCGCCCACGTCGAGCATCACGTTGAACCGCTGCGGATTGCGCGACGGCCAGAGCACCGCGATCGCCGGGCGGTTCACGCCGGGCAGCTTGCGCAGGCGGATCATCGACAGCGCCATCAGCGCGCCGGTGTTGCCGCAACTGACGCAGACCTTCGCCTCGCGGTCGCGAACCGAATCGATGGCGGACCACATCGAGGTGCCCTTGCCGTTGCGCATGACCTGGCTGGGCTTGTCCTTCATGTCGACCACGTCCGCGGCGTCGCGGATGGTCACCCGGCCCTCGAGCACGCGCTTGCGCGCGACGAGACGCTGCAATTCGGCCTCGGGGCCGTGCAGGATGAAGTCGAGACCGGGATTCTTGGCGGCCGAATCGGCAATGCCGGCGACGACGGTCGCGGGACCGTTGTCGCCGCCCATCGCGTCGACGGAAATCACGATGCGGTCGGGTCCGGTCGGCGTGCTGTGATCCTTGAGAGAAACCATCGCGGCGTCCGGGCCTTGCCGTTTATGCCGCGTCGTCGTCCAGGTCGATCTCGTCGGCCATGGCGACGACTTCGCGCTCGGCGTAGTGGCCGCAGGCGGGGCAGACGTGATGCGGGCGCTTCAGCTCGCCGCAATTGTCGCATTCGTTCGGGTTGGCACCCGACAGGGCGTCGTGGGCGCGGCGGTTGTTGCGGCGCGACTTGGACACCTTGTTCTGTTGGACGGCCATGTCTCAACCTTCTCGTGTTTCGGGCCGGGGATTACTGGCCGGCCGGCGTTGTGGGAATTGTGATGCGCCTCTTAGTCCCTTGGGCCGGGACGGCACAACCCTTCATCTGTCATGAGCGCGCGAAAATACGGACAAGCCGCCAAAGCGCAAGCGGATTCTCAGCGGCTCTCGCCGTCCGGCGCGTCGTCGTCGCGGACGTCGTTTCCGGCGCCCTCGGCATCGTCGCCGCGCAGGCTGTCGCGCAGGCCCTTCAGCCCCGCGAAGGGGCGGGTGTCCTCGTCGCGCAGGGGGGCGACGCCGGGGTCGGCATAGACCGCCTCGCCCAGCGCGGCGCCCTCGGCGCGGGGGTAGGCGGGCATCGCCAGCGCCAGCGCCTCGGTCATCACCGCCTGCAGGTCGATCTCCGATCCCAGCGGCTCGAGCGTGTCATCTTCCGGCATCTCGATCTCGGCGCCCGGCTCGTCCGCGGGCTCGATCTCGGAGGCGGGCAGGAAGCGGCGCGTGACCGGCGTGTCAATCCGCGTGGTGACCGGCTGCAGCGTCACGATACAGGGCTGCACCACCGTGGCGCCCAGTTCGGCGTCCAGCCGCCAGCCGCGTCCGCCGCTGGCCTGGACCGTGCCCGCAAAGCGCAGCTTGCGGATCGCCGTGGCGCCCAGGTGCTCGGCCAGCGCGGCGCAGGTGTCGGCGTCCGGGCGCAGCTCGAACTCGTGCTCGGCGCGCGGGTTCAGACCGGCCACCACCAAGCGCGTCGGCGCGCTTTTCGTCTCTTTCATGCGCTGTCCTCTCGGTCGCGTCCCGCGCGGGGCGCGCCGCCGCCGGACGGGACGTGCGGGGCCGGCTTGAACGGCGCCGCGTCATTCTGTAAGCGGAGGTAAAGACCCGCAGGGTCGATGACAAGGGGCAGGGGATGCAGCGACGCGGAGCGACGGCAGGGGTGGTATTCGCGTTGGCTCTGGCCCTCGGCGGTTGCACGGCGATGGAGCGGACCCACGGCTGGACCCCGCCGGAGGAGCTGCTGCAGCAGATCGTGCCCGGCATCGACAGCCGCGCCACGGTCGAGGACGTGGTCGGCCCCCCGACCGCCTCGGGCGTGCTCAACGACGGCGGCTTCTACTACATCGAGACCGACATGCGCCAGATCGGCTGGCGCGCCCCCGAGATCACCGACCGCCGCATCGTCGCGATCACCTTCGATGACGCCAGCGTCGTGACCAACATCACCGAGTACGGGCTGCAGGACGGCCGCGTTGTCCCGATCAGCCGCCGCGTGACCGAGTCGCCCGACAGCAACATCGGCTTCATCCGGCGCCTGTTCGGCAACATCGGCGGGCTGTCGCTGCCCGGCATCGGACGGTAGGTGCGGGGCCGGGTGCAGACCCCCGAAAGGGCGCCCATGCGAACGGCCGGCGACCTCATCCCGAAATCAGCGCGCAGGCGCCGCGCGGGCGTCTGGCCAAGCCGGAGCGGCGGGTCGTGAGCGGCCCGTCGGACGGCCTCGACCGCGGTCTGGTCCTGGGCCGCTACCGCGTCCGGCGGGGGCAGGGCGCCGCCGACCTCGCCGCCGCGCGGGCGCTGCGCGCTGCCGCCTTCGCGCGCCCCGCGGGCCACGACGACGATCCCCACGACGCGCGCTGTGTCCACGTCCTGATCGAGGACCTGTCCCGGGACGAGGCCGTGGCCTGCTTCCGCATGGCCGACCTCGACCCCGCCGAGATCGAGACCAGCTACGCCGCGCGCTTCTACGACCTGTCGCGGCTGGCCCGGGGCGGCGGCCCGCTGCTGGAACTCGGCCGCTTCTGCCTGCGCCCGGGGCGCCGCGATCCCGACATCCTGCGCCTCGCCTGGGCGGCCCTGTCGATGCACGTCGACGCGGCCGGCACGCGGCTGATGTTCGGCTGCGCCTCGTTTCCCGGCGCGGACCCGGCGCGCCACCGCCCGGCTTTGGCGCGCCTCGCGCGGCACCACGTCGGCCCTGCAGCCCTGCGCCCCGGCGCCCGCGCCCCCCGCACCGTCGCCTTGGACCCTGCGCCGCCCCAACCAGGGGCCGCAACCGAGGGCCTGCGCGCCATGCCGCCGCTGTTGCGGACATACCTGGCGATGGGCGGCTGGGTCGGCGACCACGCCGTGATCGACGACGAGATGGACACGCTGCACGTCCTCACCGCCGTCGAGGTCGCCGCCATTCCGCCCGCCCGCGCGCGCAGCATCCGTGCCGTCGCGGCGCGCGCGGTGCCGGCCTGACGCGCCCGCTTGACGGCGCGCCCCGCCGGGCCTAGCCACCGCGCATGGCACAGGCACCCCTATTACAACTTTCCGACATCGCGATGACCTTCGGCGGCGACCCGGTGTTCGAGGATCTCTCGCTGACCGTCCAGCAGGGCGATCGCGTGGCTCTTGTCGGCCGCAACGGCTCGGGCAAGTCGACGCTGATGAAGGTCATGGCCGGCCTCGTCGAGCCCGACAGCGGCGCCGTCACCGTCCCCGGCGGCACCACCGTCGGCTACATGGAGCAGGACCCCGACATGTCCGGCTTTGAGACGCTAGGCGACTTCGCCGCCGCCAATCTAGGCCCGGCCGAGATGTACCGCGTCGAGGCGGCATCGGAAGGGCTGAAGTTCGACCCCGACCGCCCCGTCGCCACCGCCTCGGGCGGCGAGAAGCGGCGCGCGGCGCTGGCGCGCCTGATGGCCGAGGCGCCCGACCTCATGCTGCTGGACGAGCCGACGAACCATCTCGATATCGAGGCGATCGGCTGGCTCGAGGACCAGCTGCGCGCCACGCGCGCCGCCTTCGTGCTGATCAGCCACGACCGCCGCTTCCTGTCGACGCTGACCCGCGCGACGCTCTGGATCGACCGCGGCGCGGTGCGGCGGCGCGAAAGCGGCTTTGCCGGCTTCGAGGAATGGCGCGACACGATCTGGGAGGAAGAGGACACCCAGCGCCACAAGCTCGACCGCAAGATCAAGGCCGAGGCCCGCTGGGCCGTCGAGGGCATCAGCGCCCGGCGCAAGCGCAACCAGGGCCGCCTGCGCGCGCTGCACGCCATGCGCGCCGAACGCGCCGCGCAGACCGCGCGCACCGGCACCGCCGCGATGGACCTCGCCGCCGGGCCCAAGTCCGGCAAGCGCGTGATCGAGGCCGAGCATGTCGGCCACGGCTTCGGCGACAAGACCATCGTGCGCGACTTCTCGATCCGCGTGGCGCGGGGCGACCGCATCGCCTTCGTCGGCCCGAACGGCGTCGGCAAGACCACCCTCATCCGCATCCTGATGGGCGAGATCGCGCCCGACCAGGGCCGCGTCACGCTGGGCACCAACCTCGTGCCGGCGGTGTTCGACCAGGCGCGCGCGCGGCTCGATCCGGACATGAGCCTTTGGGACAGCCTGACCGGCGATCCGGACATGCGCGTCTCGGGCAAGGCCGACCAGGTGATGGTGCGCGGCCAGCCCAAGCACGTGGTGGGCTACCTCAAGGAGTTCCTCTTCGACGAGGGCCGCGCGCGCGCACCCGTTCGATCGTTGTCGGGCGGGGAGAAGGCGCGCCTGCTGCTGGCCAAGATCATGGCGCGCGAAAGCAACTTGCTGGTGCTGGACGAACCGACCAACGACCTCGACGTGGAAACGCTCGACCTGCTGCAGGACCTGCTGGGCGAATACGACGGCACCGTGCTGCTGGTCAGCCACGACCGCGACTTCCTCGACCGCGTGGCGACCGCCACCGTGGCGATGGAGGGCGACGGCCGCGCCACGGTCTATGCCGGCGGCTGGTCCGATTACCGCGCGCAACGCGCCGAAGGGCAGGGCGACGCGCCCGCGCCGTCCGCCGACAAGGGCGGGAAGTCAAAGGGTTCGGCGCCCGCGCCCGTGTCGAAGGCGGCGCCGAAGCAGAACGGCCTGACCTTCGCCGAACGCGACCGCCTGAAGAAGCTGCCCGCCGAGATCGAGCGCCTCGAGGCCGAGATCGCCAAGCTGGAACAGCTGATGGCCGACCCCGAGCTCTTCACCCGCGAGCCGGTCAAGTTCCAGAAGGCGACCGAGGCGCTGACCGCGCGCCACACCGCCCTGCAGGACGCCGAGGAGGACTGGCTGGCGCTGGCCGAACGCGACGAAAGCTGACGGGCAGGGCGCGCCTCAGGCGGCGCGCTTCAGCCCCAGCACCTTCGCCAGCAGGGTCAGCTCGACCACCGTCAGCAGGATGCGCAGGATGTGGTGCAGGCTGACCAGCGCCGGGTTCGCCGCCAGCGACAGCGCGATCACCGACATCTCGGCCACGCCGCCGGGCGCGAAGCTGATCAGCAGGTGCAGCCATTCAAGGCCGGTGATCGCCGTCAGCACGGCGGCGAACCCCGCACCCAGCGCCAGCATGTAGCTGACCGAGATCACCGACAGCCAGGCCGACCGGCGCAGCAGCGCCATGCCCAGCCCCTGGAACCGCAGGCCCAGGCTGACGCCGATGACCATCTGCGCCGCGGCGATCATCCAGACCGGCAGGTGCAGGTCGATCACGCCGCTCAACGTCGCCGCCGCCGCGATCAGCATCGGCCCGGTCAGTTGCGCCGCCGGCAGGCGCAGCATCTTCGCGCCCAGCATGCCCGCGAAGGCCGCCACCGCGATCGTCGCGATCCCCAGCGCGTCGGCCGGTGCGGCGTCGCCCGAAGCGAGCGCGAGCCCCGCGGCGCTGCCCACCGGCTCTCCCATCCACAGCGACAGGCCCAGCGGCAGCACGGTGATGGTGACGATGATGCGCAGGAATTGCTGCGCGGTCAGGATGCGCGTGTCGGCACCGGCGCCTTCGCCCAGAAGGATGCTCTCCATCAGCCCGCCGGGCGTGCCCGCGTAGAACGCCGTCGCGCGGTCGTAGCCGCCGAGGCGTCGGAACACGGCCATGTTGCCCATGTGCGCGAGGAACACGAACAGGATCAGGCCGCCCACGGTCCACGGCAGCTCGCCCGCCAGGCGCAGCAACTCGGGTGTGACCTGCGTGCCGATCATCACGCCGATCAGCGCGACGAAGCCGCTGCGGAACCGCATCGGAAACGCGTAGCCCTCGAGCACCCGCGGCTTGACCAGCAGCACCAGCCCCGCGCAGATCGCGAGACTGCCCAGCATCCACGGCATCGGCAGGCCCAGCAGCACGGCGACCTCGCCCCCCGCGAGGCCAAGCGCCAGCAGCGCCGCGGTGGTCAGGATCATCCGCATGGTCGGCATGCGACGCTTCTATGCCGCGTCGCGGGAAGGTGCAAACCGCCTTGGCGCGGCGCCGCTTCGGGCTAGGCTGCGCGGCATGGCGTTGTTCATCGGATCGACCATCTATCGCGGCTCGCGCTACGGCCGCCTGCACCCGCTGTCGATCGAGCGGGTGCCGGCCGTCATCGACCTGTCGCGCGCTTTGGGATGGCTTCCGGCGTCGCGCTACCGCACGTCGCCCCGCGCCAAGCCCGCGGCGCTCACGGGCTTCCACACGCCCGCCTATGTCGACGCCCTGCAGCGGGCCGAGGCCGCGGGCGCCGTCGACGCCACCACGCGCGAGCGGCACGGGCTGGGCACGTTGTCGAACCCGGTCTTCCCCGAGATGTTCCGCCGCCCCGCCACCGCCGTGGGTGGCGGGCTGCTTGCGGCCGAACTGGTCGCTACGGGCGGCGTCGTGCACAACCCCGGTGGCGGGACGCATCACGGCATGCCCGACCGCGCCGCCGGCTTCTGCTACCTGAACGAGCCCGTGGTCACGATCCGCCGCCTGCTCGACATGGGGGTCGAGCGCGTCGCCTACGTGGACATCGACGCCCATCACGGCGACGGGGTCGAGGCGGCTTTCCAAGGCTCCGACCGCGTGCGGCTCGTCTCGGTCCACGAGGCGGGGCGCTGGCCCTTCACCGGCCTGCTGACGGACCACGCAGGTGGTGCGGCGTTCAACCTGCCGGTGCCGCGCGGCTTCAACGACACCGAGTTCGCGATGGTCCTGAACGAGGTCATCCTGCCCGCGGTCGCCGCCTTCGGCCCCGGCGCGATCTACCTGCAATGCGGCGCCGATGCGCTGGCCGAGGATCCGCTGTCGCGCCTCGCGCTGTC
>NZ_JBELMH010000097.1:0-4714 GCF_042096055.1 Citreimonas sp.
CGCCGGACGCCTTCCCAATCCCGCCGCTCCGTGCCAGACAGCCGGAAAAGAGGGACGCTTCATGCCGATCATCTCGCTCATCGCAGCACCCGGCGCGCTCGACCCGGCGCTGGCCGAAAACCTGCGCAACGCCTGGGGCGGCGGCGCGGTCCAGTGGCTGTCCCCGGACGAGGCGGCCGAGTTCGCCGTGCCCGCCCTGCCCGACACTTGGGACGACACGCGCGCGGCCCTCGCCGACCAGGCCGACGTCAACGCCCTGCCCGACGAAGGCCGTCGCAAGCAGATGCTGCTGGCCGACATGGACAGCACGATGATCCAGCAGGAATGCATCGACGAACTGGCGAACGAGGCCGGCTTCGGCTCGCGGGTGAAGGCGATCACCGCGCGCGCCATGAACGGAGAGCTCGACTTCGAGGGCGCGTTGACCGAACGTGTCGCGCTGTTGAAGGGCCTGCCCGAGGCGGTGATCGCCCGCGTGCTCGACACCCGGATCACGCCCATGCCCGGCGGGGCCACCCTGATCGCGACCATGAAGGCGCATGGCGCGCATTGCGCGCTGGTCTCGGGCGGCTTCACCGCCTTCACCACCCGCGTCGCCGGCGATCTGGGCTTCGACGAGCATCGCGCCAACACGCTCGAGATCGCGGACGCGCTTCTGACCGGCACCGTCACGCCGCCCATCCTGGGGCGCGAGGCGAAGATCGAGGCGCTGGAACAGATCAGCGCCCGCCTCGGGATCGCCGAGGCGGACGTGATCGCGGTGGGCGACGGGGCGAACGACCTCGGCATGCTGGGCCGCGCGGGGCTGGGCGTGGCGCTGCACGCCAAGCCGTCGGTCCAGGCGCAGTGCGACCTGCGGGTGAACCACGGCGACCTGACCGCGCTGCTGTACCTGCAGGGCTACGCGCGCGACGACTTCGCCGCGCCCTAGGTGCCCTCGGCCAGGTCCTTCAGGATCGGGCAATCGGGGCGGTCGTCGCCGTGGCAGGCCTCGACCAGGTCGCCCAGCGTATCGCGCATGGCACCCAGCTGGGCGATCTTCTCGTCGATCCGCGCCAGATGCTCGCGCGCAACACGCTTGACGTCGCCGCTGGCGCGCGTGTCGTCCTCGTAGAGCGCCAGCAGCGTACGGCAATCCTCGATCGAGAAGCCCAGCGCGCGGGCGCGCGCCAGGAAGGCCAGCTTGTGCACGTCGGTCGACCGGAAGGCGCGGTAGCCGTTGCTGTCGCGCGCCGGGGTCACTAGGCCGATCTCCTCGTAGTAGCGGATCGTCTTGGCCGGCAGCCCGGCCTTCGCGGCAACCTCGCCGATGTTCATGCGGCGGCCTCCTGAAGGGGCGCGGCGGGGCGCGACGGCTCCTCGGGCAGCGCGGGCGAGACGCGGCGCAGCCGCAGCGCGTTCGACAGCACGAAGACCGACGACAGCGCCATAGCGCCCGCCGCCAGCATCGGCGACAGCATCATGCCCGTCGCGGGGTAGAGCACGCCGGCCGCCACCGGGATCAGCGCGACGTTGTAGCCGAAGGCCCAGAACAGGTTCTGCCGGATGTTGCGCATCACCGCGCGGCTGAGCCCGAAGGCGTTCACCGCGCCCGCCACCGCGCCCGAAGACAGCACCACGTCGGCGCTTTCGATCGCGACGTCGGTGCCGGTGCCGATCGCGAGGCCGATCTCGGCCTCGGCCAGCGCGGGCGCGTCGTTGATGCCGTCGCCCGCGAAGGCCACGGCGCCGAAGCGCTCGCGCAGATGGCGGATGGCGTCGACCTTGCCCTCGGGGCGGACCTCGGCCTCGACGTGCTCGATGCCGAGGTCGGCGGCGATGGCCTGCGCCGTGGCGCGCGTGTCGCCGGTGATCATCGCCACCGCGATGCCCGCGTCGTGCAGCGCGGCGACGGCGCGGCGCGCATCGGGCTTGACGCGGTCAGCCACGGCGAAGGCGGCGGCGAGCCGGCCGTCGACGGCCACCAGCACCGGCGTCTGACCGCGCGACGCGGCCGTTTCGAGCGCCTCGGCCAGCGGGCCGGCATCGATACCGGCCTCCTGCATCAGGCGCGCTGTGCCGACCAGCACCTCGCGTCCCTCGACCGTGGCACGCAGGCCATAGCCCGGCACGGTCTCGACGCTGGCGGGCTCAGGCGCGTCCGGCGCGGCGCGGTCCAGCGCGCGGGCGATCGGGTGATCCGATCCGCGCTCGGCCGAGGCGACGAGGCGCAGCACCTCCGAGGCCTCGAACCCGCCGGTCATGGTCTGGGCGACAAGTTCGGGGCGGCCTTCCGTCAGGGTGCCGGTCTTGTCGAAGGCCACGACGCGCGCCTGCGACAACCGCTGCAGCGCGTCGCCCTTGCGGAAGAGCACGCCCAATTCGGCCGCGCGGCCGGTGCCGACCATGATCGAGGTCGGCGTGGCCAGCCCCATCGCGCAGGGGCACGCGATGATCAGCACCGACACGCCGGCTACCAGCGCCTGCGCGGGATCGCCGGTCAGCGCAAGCCAGGCGAGAATGGTGACGAGAGCGACCGCAAGGACCACGGGCACGAAGACGCGCACCACCCGGTCGGCTAGCGCCTGGATCGGCAGCTTGGCGCCCTGCGCCTGCTCGACCAGCGCGATGATGCGCGCCAGCACGGTGTCCGCGCCGACGGCCGTCGCGCGGTAGCGCAGCGTGCCGTTGCCGTTCACCGTGCCGCCGGTCACCGCGGCGCCTTCGGACTTCTCGACCGGCACGGGTTCGCCGGTCAGCATGCTTTCATCGACATAGGAGGCGCCCGACACGACCTCGCCATCGACGGCGATCCGCTCGCCCGCGCGGGCCAGCAGCACGTCGCCGGGCGCCACGTCCGCGACGCCGACCTCTTCGATCCGGCCGTCACGCTCGCGCCGGACGGTGTCGGGGCGCAGGCCCATCAGCTTGCGGATCGCGGCACCGGTTCGGCCCTTCGCCCGCGCCTCGAGCAGGCGGCCCAGAAGGATCAGCGTGACGATCACCGCGGCGGCCTCGAAATACACGGCCCGCGCGGTTTCCGGCAGCAGCGCCGGCGCGAACAGCACGGTGGTCGAGTAGCCCCAGGCCGCGAGCGTGCCCAGCGCCACCAGCGTGTTCATGTCCGGCGCGCCCTTGAAGAGCAGCGGCAACCCGACGCGGAAAAAGCGGCGGCCGGGCCCGACCAGCACGGCCGTCACCAGCACGAACTGTGCGAACCAGACGGTCCAGGTGTCCACGAGGCCGTACAGCCAGTGGTGAAAGCCGGGCACGAGGTGGCCGCCCATCTCGACCAGGAAGACCGGCAGGGTGAGGGCTGCCGCGACGATGAAATCGCGGCGCAGCGCGGTGGTCTCGGCACGCTTGCGCTCTTCGGTCGCCTGGCTGTCGTCGCCGACCTGCCGCGCGCCGTAGCCGGCGTCGCCGACCGCGCGGACCAGCGCATCGGTCGGCACGGCGCCCGACAGGACGCGCACGACCACCGTGTCCGTGGCCAGGTTGACCTGCGCGTCCAGAACACCCGGCAGGGCGGTCAGCGCACGCTCGACCCGGCCGGCGCAGGAGGCGCAGCTCATACCCTCGATATCCAGCGTGATGCGGGTTTCCTGCGCCGGGTAGCCGGCCTTGGCGAGTGCATCGCGCAATGTCGCGGCATCGGCGTCGCCGGCGACCGTGGCGCGATGGCTGGCGATGCTGACCGAGGCCGACTCGACGCCCGGCACGGCGGCCAGCGCACGCTCGGCGCGGCCCGCGCAGCCGGCGCAGGTCATCGAGGTGACGTCGAACTGGATCTGTCGGGACATGAAAAGGCACCCTGTGTGACGGCGTTTTCCCTCACATAGGGGTTCCAGTCACGGGAAGGTCAAGCGTCCAGTTTGCGTTTTTCGCGCCCGAACCGACCGAAGACGCGCGTTCGGCAATCCTCGCACAGCAGGGGCAGGCCGAACCGCGCGGCCGCGTGCAGCATCGGCAGGTACGCCACCGGCGAGACGAGGAACCCCGCCTCGGCCAGCGCGACCTCGCGCCGTTGCTCGGCGGCGGCCATCACGAAGCGCGCGATGGCAAGCTCGTCCTCGGAGAAGCCGTCCGAGTCCTGATCCAGGATGACGGGGATGCGCCAGGCGTGGTGATCCAGCAGGCTGCGTAATTCGAAGAAGGCGACCAGGCAGGACCGCGCGCGCGGCTCGCCGATGCTGTCGCACAACTCGTCCCACAGCCGGTCGAGCCTGTCCGACCCGGCGGCCCAGGCCCGCAGCACGGCGATCGCGCGCCGTTCGGGCCGGCGCATGACGCCAACGCGGGGCACGCCGCCGGCGCTCATCCCGCGTCTCGGGGCGTGGAACGGAAGAAGCGTCGAAAGGCGGGCATGGCCGGCTCCTGCAAGGGACCCGGCCATTCCTGACTTTTTTTGTCAGTCTTGTCAATCGAGGCCGGAGACTAGGCGGTGCTGCCAATCCCGGCCTCGGCCTCGATCTGGCGGCGCGACTTCTTTGCGCGCTCGGAGGCAGATTTCAGCTGCCCGCAGGCGGCCATGATGTCCTCGCCCCGCGGGGTGCGGATGGGCGAGGCGTAGCCGGCCTTGTAAACGATGTCGGCGAAAGCCTCGATCCGGCTCCAGTCGCTGCGCTGATAGGGTGCGCCGGGCCATTCGTTGAACGGGATCAGGTTGATCTTGGCGGGGATGCCGGCGATCAGCTGCACCAGCCGGCGCGCGTCGGCGTCGCTGTCGTTCACG
>NZ_JBELMH010000097.1:4814-9576 GCF_042096055.1 Citreimonas sp.
AGAAGGCGCGGGCCGTCCTCGCCGGTGCCGACGCCGTGCGTGGGCCATTCGTCGAGGTCGTCGCGCGCCAGCATGACCTGGCCGATGATCTCGGCCGCGGTCAGGTTGCGCACCAGCCGCTGGGTGCCGGTGTGACAGAACGAGCAGGTGAGCGTGCAGCCTACCTGGCTGGAGATGCACAGCGTGCCGCGCCCCTCCTCGGGGATGTAGACGGTCTCGACCTCGTGGCCACCGGCAATTCGCACCAGGTACTTGCGCGTGCCGTCGGCGCTGACCTGCCGCGAGACGATCTCGGGCAGGGCGATCTCGAACCGCTCGGCCAGCATGGCGCGGTAGGCCTTGGACAGGTTCGTCATCGCGTCGAAGTCGCGCACGCCCCAGTAGTAGATCCACTGCCACACCTGGTTCACGCGCATGCGCGCCTGCTTCTCCGGCGTGCCAGCCTCGACCAGCGCCGCCTGCAGGGCGGGCCGGGTCAGGCCGACAAGGTTCACCTTGCCGGTTTCGGGCGACTTGCGGGGAATGGTCACGACGTCCTGCGTGATCGGCGCGCTGGCGGACATGGCTCTGTCTCCGGAAAAGGAAGGCCTGCTCATACAGGATTCGGCGCGGAAACCAAAGCCCCCGCGCCGTCATGGCGGACTTGCGATTTGCGCGTGCCCTCGGCGCCCGCAGGCGCCGGGCGTCACGAGCTGCAGCGCTGCTCGGCGTCCTCGACCGCGGCGGTGAAGCCCAGCAGCGAGAAGGTGTCCTTCGTGGCCGTCCCGCGCGAGGACCGCGCCGACAGGACCGCGTCGGTGCCGCGCTTCATCGCGGTGACCATCTGCGCGTCGTCCTGCGGCGAGGCCGGCCAAGCCCACTCGCCCTCGGTGTACATCTCGAACTCGGTGCCGCCGATGTTGACGTTGACCGTCGACCCGGTCGCGAAGGGGTAGCCGCCGGTGAAGGCGACCTGGCCCGCCACGTCCGCCTCGGGGCGGAAGAACACCATCAGCAGGATCTCGCCGCGGGTCACGGACACGACGCGGCCGTCCTTGGTGTTGACGCTTTCCTTGAAGGTGGTCACCGCCCAGCATTCGCGCGGGTCCTGCCCTTCGAAGACCGACCAGTCGGTCATGGCGTCGACGCGATTGGTGCTTTCTTCCTCTTGCGCCGATGCGCTGCCCGCCAAGATCCCAAGCGCCGCCGCGCCTGCCACGATCGTCCGCCCGAACGCCGATATCATGCCTGCTGCCTCCAGCCTTTTGCTGCCGTGAAATTCCCGCGGGACGCGGTTGCGCCGCCCCGCGCGACGCGCGATGTTGCCCTCGCTCAACGGGGCGAACATTACCGCGAAATCGCGGCGAAACGAAAGCCCCGTTGGCGGATTATCGCCAGTTTGTGAGAGGCCCGCATGACCCGATCTCCCCACCCGCTCGTCGAGGTCCATCGCGGTCCGCTGGCCGAGAGCGTGCATGCCGGTCATGCCGTCATCTGTGACGCCGGCGGGGCGGTGCAGCAGGCCTGGGGCGACGCGGATGCGGTCGTGCTGCCGCGCTCGTCGGCGAAGATGATCCAGGCGCTGCCGCTGGTCGCATCGGGTGCGGCGGACGCCTTCGGACTGAACCGGCGGCAGTTGGCGCTGGCCTGCGCGTCGCACCAGGGCGCGCCGATCCATGTCGACGCGGTCAACGCCTGGCTGGCCGGACTGGGCCTGGACGACGATGCCCTGCGCTGCGGCGCGCAGGTGTCGCGCGACAAGGACCTGAAGCTGCAGATGATCCGCGACGGGCAGCGCCCGTGCCAGGTGCACAACAACTGCTCGGGCAAGCACGCGGGTTTCCTGACGCTGAACCGGCACCTGGGCGCGGGGGCGGAATATGTCGAACCCGACCACCCGGTGCAGCGCGCCTGCCTCGAGGCGTTCGAGACGGTGACGGACGAGACCAGCCCCGGCTTCGGCATCGACGGCTGTTCGGCGCCGAACTTCGCCGGCACGCTGACGGGCATGGCGCGCGCGATGGCGTGGTTCGCCACAGCACAAAGCCGCTCGGACGCGATGTCGAAGGGCGCGGCGCGCCTGGTCGAGGCGATGATCGCGCATCCCGAGATGGTGGCCGGCGAGGGCCGCGCCTGCACCCGCCTGATGCGCGCCGCGCGCGAGCCGGTGGCGCTGAAGACCGGGGCCGAGGGGTTCTTCGTCGCGATCCTGCCGCAGCGCGGCCTGGGCGTCGCGCTGAAGATCACCGATGGCGCGACCCGCGCGGCGGAGTGCACGATCGCGGCGATCCTCGTGCAGCTCGGCGTGCTCGACGCCGCCGACCCCGAGGTCAAGGCCTTCCTCAACCCCGAAATCCGCAACTGGCGCGGCATCCTGACCGGCGGGATCCGCCCCGCGCCCGGCCTTCTGGCGCTCTAGGGGAAAGCGGGCGCGCCGAGGCGCAGCAGGTCCTCGACCACCGGGTTCGGGAACCGGCGCGGCACGGTGATGGCATAGAACGCCTCGACGATGTCCAGGTCGAAGGGCACCGCGCGCAGCCGGCCCGATGCCAGTTCGTCCGCGACGACGACCTCGGGGGCGATGGCGAGGCCCGCGCCCTCGCGTGCCAGCAGGCGCACCATCGCCATGTCGTCCACCTCGGCCGCGATGCGCGGCGTGATCCCCATCCGCGCGATCAGGCTTTCGAAGCCGGTGCGGATCGGGCTTTCGGTCGGCAGGATCACCGGCTCGGCCGCCAGCAGGCTGCGCAGGTCCGGGTGGTCGACCCGTGCGGGCACGCCGAACAGGCCGACCTTCTGCTCGGCCAGCCTGTGGGCCACGATGCCCTCCAGCACGTCGCGCGCCGGCGGCTCGGTCGTCAGCACGACATCGAGGTCCAGGTCGCGCAACCCGTCCAGCAGCACCGCCGCCCCGCCCGAGCGCAGGATCACCTCGACACCGTCGCGGCCCAGGACCGGCCGCAGGAATTGCAGCTGGAAGTTCCGCGACAAGGTCGAAAGCGCCCCGACCCGCACAACCGCCCGCGGCGTTCCGGTTTGGGACAGCGTCGCCAGCAGCTCGTCCCCGACGCCGAAGATGCGGTCGGCGTGGTCCAGCGCGATGCGGCCCGCCTCGGTCAGCACAAGCCCGCGGCCCTGCCGGGTGAAAAGCGCGTGACCCAGACGCTCTTCCAGCTTGCGGATCTGCGACGACAACGCCGATTGCGACAGGTTCAACAGCGCGGCCGCCCGCGTCAGCGAGCCTTCGTGCGCGACGGCGCGGAAGTACCGCAGGTGGTGAAAGTTGAGATCAGCCATGTTTCTATTTTATCGAACGGTTTCTGCTGAACAATGTAATTTTCAAGAACGCTCTGCGCCGCTACATCCGTCGGAACGCTTTCGAGGGAGATCACCGCGTGTCGATCCTGACCTATCTGGCCCCCCTGGCCCTGCTGGCTGCGGCCGCATGGATGTGGTGGCGCCCGGCCGAGCGCGGCGACGACCGCCTGCGCATCCCCGAATACGCGGCGCTGATCGCGTTGGGCATCGGTGTCGTCATGGCCGCGTTGCTGATCGCCGACGGGCCGCAGAGCATCCACCTCGCCGGATCGGGCATCGGCGCGCGCATCGACCTGCTGAGCACCGCCATGACGCTGACCGTGTCCTTCGTCGGCTGGGTCGTGCTGCGCTTCTCGCGCACCGCGCTGGACGGTGAGGCGCGCCAGCCGCAATTCATGGCCGCGATGTCGCTGACGCTGGCCTGCGTGCTGCTGCTGGTGACGTCGGGCGGGCTGCTGCAACTGGTCGTGGCGTGGGGCGCCATCGGCCTGTCGCTGCGCTGGCTGCTTCTGTACTACGGTAACCGGCCGCGCGCGCGCCGCGCCGCGCGCAAGAAGGCCGTCAGCGGCGTGCTGGGCACCGCCGCGCTGGTCCTCGCGGCTTTCGCGCTGGCACGCGGCTTCGGCACCGCCGACATCGCGCAGATCAACGCCCTGGCGCGGGCCGAGGCCGCCCCCGCCGGGCTATGGTTCGCCGCCGCGGCGTTGGCGGTCGCGGCGATCTTCAAGTCCGCGCTGATCCCCACCCACGGCTGGCTGACCGAGGTCATGGAGGCGCCCACCCCCGTCTCGGCCCTGCTGCACGCGGGCGTCGTCAACGCCGGTGGCTTCCTGCTGATCCGCTTCGCCGACGTGTTGATCGCCACGCCTGGCGTGCTGGCGGTTCTGGCGCTGATCGGCGGCCTCAGCGCGCTCGTGGGCGCGGCGGTCGCGCTGACGCAGCCGACGGTCAAGACCGCGCTCGCGTGGTCCACCTGCGGGCAGATGGGCTTCATGGTGCTGCAATGCGGGCTGGCGCTGTTCCCGCTGGCTCTGCTGCACATCGTGGCGCACTCGCTCTACAAGGCGCACGCCTTCCTCGCCTCGGGCGGCGCGGTCGAGCAGGTCGCCTCGATCCGCAGGCCCGGGCCTGTCGCAGCGCCCAGCTTCGGCGCGGTGATGCGCGCCTTCGGCATCGCGCTGGCGATCTACGTGATCGTGGGCCTCGGCTTCGGCCTGACGGACAAGGCGGCGCAATCGGTCGCGCTGGGTGCGATCCTGGTCTTCGGCGTGGCCTACCTGATCGCGCAGGGCCTGGCCGATGCGGCACCCGCCGCGTTGACATGGCGCACGGCGGCGATGTCGGCGATCGCGACGGTGGCCTATTTCGGCTTCCAGTCGGGGATGACGGCGCTAGCGGGCGACAGCCTGCCGCCGCCGCCCGCGCCCGACGGGCTGGTCTGGGCGGTCATCGTGCTGGCGGTGGC
>NZ_JBELMH010000098.1:0-9181 GCF_042096055.1 Citreimonas sp.
CTCAGCCATCGCTCTGGCCGCCACCGTCATCTACTGGTTATGAATCCTGACCCTATGACGATGGCCGGCCACGGCCTCGAAGGGTGCCCGCCGGTGGTAGACCGAGTGAGCCGCGACTGGCTCCTCCGCCACTTTCGGCGTCAGCTTTCATATGCCTCACGCCGGAGAGGCCGCGACCACTGGTCGTGCGGTCTCGCGGATAGGCAGGTGCACGATCGCACTGAAGGCACCGATGCCCACGCCGATCCACCACACGAGGTCGTAGCCGCCGTAGACGTCGTAGAGCGCGCCGCCCAGCCACACGCCGAAAAACGCGCCCAGCTGGTGGCTCAGGAACACGATGCCGTAGAGCGTGCCCATGTAGCGCAGCCCGTAGAGGTGCGCCACGAGGCCCGACGTCAGCGGCACCGTCGCCAGCCACAGCGAACCCATGACCGCCGAGAACACCAACACCGTCGACGGCGTCATCGGCGTCAGGATGAACCACGCGGCTGCGATCGTCCGCCCCGTGTAGATGCCCGCCAGTAGATACTTCTTCGAATACCGCTGCCCGGCCCAGCCGGCCGCCAGCGTGCCCGCGATGTTGCCAAGGCCGATCAGAGAGATCGCCACCGCGCCCAGCGCGCTGGTCGTCGTGATGCCCATCGAATGCAGCACGCCGCCGGGCATGATCGGGCCGCAGATCTCGGCCACAAAAGCCGGGAAATGCGCGGTCACGAAGGCCAGCTGGTAGCCGCATGAGAAGAATCCGATAAAGATCAGCGCGAAGCTCGGGTCGCGAAGCGCGCCCAGCACGACTGTGCCCATGCTCTCCTCCAGTTCGACCTTCGAGGCCGGCGCGGGCGACCGCATCCACGGCAGGACCATCAGCGTCGCCAGGATCAGTGCGGCGAAAGCAAGGAAGACGCCCTGCCAAGGAATCAGCGCCAGCAGCCCTTCGGCCAGCGGCGGGCCGAGCACCTGCCCCGCAGATCCCGCCGCCGTGACGATCGCCAGCGACATCGAGCGGTTCTCGGCGCTCGAGGCGCGGCCGACCACCGCCAGCACCACGCCGAAACCTGTCCCGGCGATGCCGAAGCCCACAAGCACCTCGTAGAGCTGGTGCTGGATCGGCAACGTCGCGCCCGCCGATAGCACGAGGCCGACGGCATAGCAGAGGGCGCCGAGGATGATGGCTTTCCGGTCGCCGATCTTTTCGGCCAGGGCGCCGAACAGCGGCTGCCCAAAACCCCAGGCGAGGTTCTGGATCGCGATGGCAAGACTGAACTCCGCGCGCAGCCAGCCGAACTCGGTCGCGATGGGAAGTTGAAAGACACCGAAGGATGCACGGATGGCGAAGCCCACCAGCACCACGAAGCTGCCCGCCAGCAGGATCGGCGTCAGGATCGGCGCACGCGTGCTCATGCCCCTGCCCTGCCCCGATTTTTCCTGCTTGCGTCGCCAATGCACACGACCATGCCGCACCTCGTCGTTCACCCGGCTGATCTACACCGAGATCATTCAAAAGGTCAGGAAATTTTGCGGTTGGCCCGCACAGGCTCTAGTGCCGTGTCCGATGTGCAAACGGCGCCTCCGTCGTGCCGCATAATTCCCGCTTCCGGCCTGCGCGGTAAGCAGGCAAGGTCGCATCATGACTGACCGTCCGATCGTTCTTATCACTGGGGCCAGCAAGGGTATTGGCGCGACAACTGCCATAACGTTCGCCAACGCCGGCTACAACGTATGCGTGAACTACCAGCGCGACGCGGCCGGCGCGTCCGAAACCGTTTCCCGGTGCCAGGCCGCGGGCGCCAGGGCCATCGCGGTCGCCGCGGACGTCGCCGATCCAGCCGCCGTCGCGCGTATGTTCGCCGAGTGTGACGCGCGTCTCGGCCACGTCGCCTGCCTGGTCAATAACGCCGGTGTCATCGGAGGCAGTGCGCGCGTGACCGACGTATTGGAGGCGACTCTGCATCGAACCTTCACGACGAACGTCTTCGGCGCGATCTACTGCCTGCAAGAGGCGGCGCGCCGCATGCGCACGGATCACGGGGGCGCCGGCGGCACGATCGTCAACATGTCGTCCGTCGCCGCGGCGGCCGGCTCGCCCGGCGAATACGTCCACTACGCCGCGTCGAAGGGCGCGGTCGAGACTCTGACCGTGGGCGCCGGCAAGGAACTAGGCCCCGTCGGGGTTCGCGTGGTGGCGATCCGAGTGGGCACGACCAACACCGACCTGCACTCGCGCGAAGGAAACGCTGCACGACCCGCCGCGGTCGCTGCCGCCACGCCGCTGGGCAGGATCGCCGAGCCGATTGACATCGCCGAGGCGGCTCTCTGGCTCGCATCGAACAAGGCAGCATTCGTCTCGGGAACCATACTTACGGTCGCGGGCGGCTTACTGGCTTAATACGGGCACACCTGCGCTCGGGAGCCTCAGGGCAGCGCCGATCGCACCAGTTCGACGAAGCTGTCCATCGCCACGCGGCTGCCGCTTGGAGACAGCGACGCGGCCAGGATGGGAAAGCGGATCTCCGGCTGAAGCGAGCAGATCGTCATGCCAGGTAGCGGGTTCGCGTTCGCAGTGAACTCGTCCAGCACCGCTGCGCGCTGCAGGGCCTGTGCGAGCGGCGGCACGGCGATGAGCGAGTTGCACATGACGGCGCCTTTGAAAGCAATTCCCCGCGCGCGCACTGCGTTATCCAAGATCCTCCCCACTGGCCCACGCGCAGTCGTGTCCACAGTCGGGAGGCGCGCCACGTCGTTGAGGGAGACAACCCGCTCCGCCGGCGCGAGTTCTTTGGGAAGAAGCGCGACGAGACGACCGTGTCCCAGCGACGTAACCGTTTCCGCGTCGGTCGCGACGTCTCCGGCCATGATCCCAACGTCGACCAGACCCGAACGCATGGCCTCAAGTTGGCGGTCGGCCGTCGTGACGTCCACCGACAGCCGCAGGCCCGGCATCTGGTCCTTCAGCCCTGCGATGGCGCGCGACACGACATTCGGCATGAGCATGCCGATGGTCATGATCGCCAGCTTCGCCCCGGTGCCCTGCCGCAGGCTCTCGATCCGCGTCTCCAGCCGGCCAATGCCGTCCTGGAGGAACCGGCTTTCGCTGTAGAGCGCATCCGCCTCCGCTGTAGGCCAGACGCGACCCTTGTCGAGCACGAACAGCGTCAGGTTTGACGCCGCCTCGAAATCGCGAAGGTGACGGCTAGCCGTAGGTTGCGACAACCCTAAGGCCCTGGCGGCAGATGAGATCGAGTTGCGCTCATAAACAGCGCAGAACACCTGCAAGCGTTGAAGCGTGATGCCCCGCATCATGACCCCTCCGGCATAGGCCATAGTGATATGCTATGCTCTTCCAAAATATTTTCTATTTCCAGCGCCAAAAGCCGCGGGAACAGTGAACGCATGGAAACGCCTACCCCTACACTGCCCGCGAACGTCCGGAGGCGCCGTTGCAAGCCGTGCTGATCCTCGGACTAGTGCTGGGCGGCGTGCTGTCGGGCGCGGCCATCGCCTATGTGATCGGCGCTGCTTCGATCGCCACCTTCATCCTGAGCGACAACGTCCGCTACATGGCCGTCCTGCCGCAGCGGCTGTTCAGCCAGCTCGACGTCTTCGCCTTCCTCGCAATGCCGCTGTTCATCTTCGCGGGCGACCTGATGAACCGTGGCGGGTTGGCCTCGGCGCTGATCGACTTCTGTATGTCGTTCCTCGGCCGCCTGAAGGGCGGGCTCGGCCATGTGAACGTGATGACGAGCGTGTTCTTCGCTGGCGTCTCGGGCTCCGCCGTGTCGGACGCTGCTGCACTCGGGAACTCGCTCGTGCCCGAGATGCAGCGCCGCGGATATCCGCTGGACTACGCAGCGGCGATCACGGGCGCCTCATCGATCATCGGGCCGATCATCCCGCCGTCGTCGATCCTGATCTTCTACGGAGCGCTGATGCAGACATCGGTCACGGCGCTGTTCGCGGCCGGCATCCTGCCTGGCTTGCTTCTGGCGGCCGTGCTGATGGCGATGAACGCCTTCTACGCCTGGCGTGACGACCACCCGGGCGGAGCGGATTCGGATCTGCCTAAGATCCTGCCATCGTTCCTGCGCGCGCTGCCAGCGATGGCCTTGCCGGTGATTATCCTTGGCGGCACGCTGTTCGGGTTCATGACCCCGGCCGAGGCCGCTGCCGTCGCAGTGATCGCAGCACTGGGCATCGGCTTCGCCTACCGCATGCTGGCGCTGCAGGACCTGTGGGACAGTGCGCTGCGCACGGGCGTGCTGCTGGGCGCGCTGTTCATCATCCTCGTCGCGATCTCGACCTTCAGCTACATCGCGGCGCTGGAGCAATGGCCGCAGGCGATCGCAGCTACGATCGACCGCTGGGGCTTGGGCCCGCTGCAATACCTGATGCTAGTCAACGTCGTCTTCCTGATCGCGGGCATGGCAATGGATGTGAAGGCGGCGGTGGCACTGTTTGCCCCGATCTTCGTGCCGGTGGCGCTGGCGATGGGGATCGACCCGGTGCACCTGGGCATCGTCATCTGCTTCAACATCACCACCGGGCTGCTGTCGCCGCCGCTGGGCGGCGTGCTGCTGATCCTCGCAACAACAGTGAACATCAACTACTGGCGCCTGATCCGCGCGACCCTGCCGTTCTTTTTCGCCGAGGTCGCACTGCTGGGCGTGCTCACCTTCGTTCCGGAAATCTCGCTCGCCCTGCCGCGCGCTCTGGGACTTGTCTGACCGACCACTCAACAGAGGAGAAAAAAGACATGAACGCATTCATCAAGGGGACCGCGACCGCGGCCATAGCATTGGCGCTGGCGCTGCCGGCCGCCGCCGCAGAAGTCAAGATCGCCATCAACGGCGCCAATGATCCAGAAACCAACGCCGAGGCCGCTTGGGCCGCCGGATTCGCTGGAGCGCTCGAAGGCACCGACTTCGAGGCTAATGTGTTCCCCTCGGGCACTCTGGGAAGCGAGGACGAGCGTTTCGACCAGGTTGCGCAGGGGCTGCTCGAGGTCAACCTAGCTACCGTCTCGACCGCCTTCGGGATGAGCCCGCTGATGAAAGGCGTCCTGCTGCCCTTCATGTTCGAGAGCAACGACGAATTCGACGCCATAATCGCCGAGACCGACTTGCTGGACTCGATGAACGAGCCGCTTGTCGAGAACGGCGTCCGGCTCGCTGGCTTCAACTACATCGGCACCAGCATCGGCATGCACAATGCCAAGCGCCCGATCACCAAGATGTCGGATCTAGAAGGCCTGCGATTCCGCGCGCTCAACGCCGAGCAGCTGGCCTATCAGGAGGCACTGGGCGCGACCGGCACCATCGTCGCGTGGTCGGAGGTGGCGAATGCGATCCAGACCGGCGTCGCCGACGGCTACTTCAACCCGCCGAACTCGGCCATCCGCACCGGCCATACTGAGTTTCTCGTGCACTTCACGCAGGCCAACATCTCGCCCTCCACCCGCGCCGTATTGCTGTCCGAGGATTGGTATCAGGGGCTGAGCGACGCGGAACGCGCGCAAATCGACGCCGCTGTCGAAGCTGGCTTCGAGGCCAACCGCGCCTGGATCGCGGACTGGACCGAGGAGGTCCGCGAAAAGCACGAGGCCGCCGGGGTCACCATCTCGGATCTGGAACCCGGCGAGCGCGACAAGATGGTCGAGGCAACCCGCGGCACGTGGTCCGACATCATGACCGAAGAGCACCTGCAGCTGTTCACTGACGCTCTGGACCAGGTCCGGAACTGAGGATGGCGGCCGTGCGACGCATCGGGAATATCGCCCGCTGGATCAGTGACACTCTCGACCGGGCCGCGGCAGTGGTCGCCGTCACCGCGCTTGCGATGCTGGTCAGCGCGGTGATGCTTCAGGTCGTCGCACGGTATGCCTTCGCGCAGCCGCCCTCGTGGACCGAGGAACTGGCGCGCTACGCGATGATATGGGCGGGGCTGATCGGCGCGACGCTGTCTTTCAAGCGCCGCTTTGACCCGGCCCTGTTCCACGGCGCGTCGGGGTCATCCTGGCGCGCAGTGGCCGCCGGCTTGATCCAGTCGCTGGTCGTGTTGGTCTTCCTGCTGCCGATTCTGTGGCATTCCTTCTTCGGGCCCGGCGGAAACCTCGCGCGCGGCTTTCTCACCCGGCACAGTCGAACCACTGCGGATGCGCTGGACTTCTCAACGCTCTGGGTCGCGATCGCGGTTCCGATCAGCATCGTCGTGATCCTGATCCACTTGGTCGCCCGCTGGGCCGAGCCCGCGACACCACCGCCCCCGGACGGCTCCGAAGACATCGTCTGAGCACCGGCACCCGAAAATCATAAGAGGCTGAACTCATGCACGCAGACATCCTGCTCCGCGGCGGCGACATCGTCGACGGGACCGGCGCCCCCCGCCGCCGTGGCGATGTCGCCATCACCGACGACCGGATCACCGCCACCGGCGACCTGTCGGACTGGACCGCCGGGCGTGACATCGACTGCACCGGCCGCATTGTGGCGCCCGGCTTCATCGACCCGCACGTGCATCACGACGAGATCGTTCTGACCGACCCCGGCATGGACTGCATGCTAAGCCAGGGGGTGACGACCATCATCAACGGCAATTGCGGCTTCTCCATCGCGCCGCTGACGGCGACCGGCCCGCTGCCGCAGCCGCTGGGCATGATCCTGTCCAACGACGCGCCGCGCTTCGCCACCTACGCCGCCTACCGCGACCGGCTGCGCGCCGACCCGCCGGCGGTCAACACCGCCTGCCTGATCGGGCACGGAACGCTGCGCATCAACGAGGTGGCCAACCTCGACCGCCCCGCCGACCGCGACGAGATTGCGGTCATGGCGCGCGCGCTGGATGCAGCGCTGTCCGAGGGCGGCATCGGCCTGTCGACCGGGCCGTTCTACCCGCCCGCCCGCGCCTCGACGACCGGGGAACTGACCGAGATGGCCCGCGTGGCGCAGGCCCACGGCAAGCTTTACGTCACCCACATGCGCGACGAGGGCGACCGCGTGATCGAGGCGCTGGACGAGACGTTCCAGATCGGCCGCGACGCCTGCTGCGGCGTCCATGTCAGCCACCACAAATGCGCCGGCCTCGCCAATCACGGCCTCAGCGAAACGACGCTGGCCATGATCGACCGGGCCATGCAGACCCAGGACGTGGGTCTCGACACCACGCCGTGGACCGCGTCGTCGACCATGCTGAACTCGGGTCGGCACCGGCAGGCCAGCCGCGTGATCGTCGCCGACTCCACGCCGCACCCCGAGATGGCCGGCCGCGATCTTGCCGACATCGCCGCAGGATGGGGCACCGACATCGACACCGCGATGGAGCGCCTGCTGCCCGCCACGGGCATCTTCTTCATCATGGACGAAGGCGACGTGCGCCGCATCCTCGCCTACGAGCACACGATCATCTGCTCGGACGGGATCGCGCGCGGCAGCCATCCTCATCCGCGCGTCTGGGGCACGTTTCCGCGCGTTCTGGGCCATTACGTCCGCGACGCAGGCGTGTTCGACCTGGAAACCGCGATCAGGCGCATGACCTCTATGCCGGCCGACCGTTTCGGACTGCGCGATCGCGGGCGCATCGCGGAAGGCACGTATGCCGACGCGGTCATCTTCGACGCCGCCACCATCCGCGAGGCGAACGACTACGCGCATCCCACCCGCCCCGCCGAGGGCATCGATTTGGTCTTCGTCAACGGTCGCGAGAGTTGGCGCAGCGGCGTCCACTCTGGCGCTCGGGCAGGTGTCGTGCTTTGACCCGCCCTCCGTGGTCAGGCCAAGGCGTTCGATAACAAGACTTTTGCCATTGGCGGACAGCAGGTGGTGCAATATCTAGCACCGGCACTGGAGTTACCACTTACGGAAAGCACCTATTGATCTGCGGAGGCCAATGCCTTCTCCGCACCGCTTGCGAACTCGCTTCCGGCACGTTCACGAAGCGCTGCGCCGATCTCTAGGAGATGATGGCCTTGCTTGGCGGCGTGGCGAGCCGTCGCCTTTACCAGCCGCCAAAGCGGTGCCAGGTCTGCATGGGCCCGCTCCCACGTGCCAGCACTTGGTATCGGTCATGCTGGGCCGCAGTCGCGCAGGCGTGGTTCGGCAGGATACGAAGGCGTTCCCCTACGGCCAGGGCGGGCATCGGCCTCTCGGCACCGGAGCGAACCGAGATTATGCCGTGTTCCTGGTTGGCGACGCTGACGATCAGGTCACGCAACACGTGGCCCACGGCATCGCATACGAGGCCGTAGCCCTGATCCACATCCTGCATGGCCGTGCCCCGGTCGCGCGACAGGGCCATCCATCCGGCGTCGATCATTATCCAGCCTTTGGCCTTCTGGTGCCCGATCACTGTCGTCAGAACACTCAGAGCGATGTCGTCCGTCGCAGACGTCGATACCCGCCATTACTAGGTCGAAGAACATGTAGACCCCGGCGCGCAACTCGGTGACGCCCGTCAGATCCCGTGCAGCGTGGGCGGTCGGCGTCGAGCCGACGCTCACCACCGGACATGGCAGGCCTTGGGCCCGCAACGCCTCAGCCGCGGTGACGGCCGCGCTGCGCTCACGCTCGGCGAATTCCGCGTAAGCAGCTTCGCCCCGCGCGGTATAGCTTTCCCCCGCATGTGTCATCACGCCCCGCAGCTGACCGCCGGCGTCCAAGATGCGTCCGACCTCGACCAACACAGGATCGTCGTGACGAAGACCGCCGCGGTGTCACGTCACGCTCCATCGTCAGCTCCTTACTCTTCTGCACGCGATGTTCTGATCCCGCTACTTTCTTGGCACGCGGGGAGCCGTCTGGCGAGAGCGGGAGTGGCGGCTTGTTGTGGCAAGCGGGCGCTGCCGGGCAATCACGACAAGCACACCCTGCACGAGGCGCTGGAACAGGTGGCGGCCCTGCCCGCCCCGGGCGCGGACAGGCCTTTGCCGATCGGGGCTGGCTCGGGACGATCAGACCCCAGCGCCCGCCTGCTGCCTCTGGCATCCGCGGAGGCGTACGGATTTTCCGGATTTCCGGATTTTTTTCCGCGTCCCCGCGGGAGACTTTTGGATTCTTCGATTGCGCCCAACGCAAGTGGGCGAATGCGCCGGAGAACGTGGAGACTTCCGGATTTCTCTTCTTTGCTATTGTTTTTATGTGATTTTTTGGGACTTTCCGGATTTTCTCCGGGGACGGTTATCCACAGGGAC
>NZ_JBELMH010000099.1:0-9029 GCF_042096055.1 Citreimonas sp.
AACGGGATCGTCTTCCTGGACGAGATCGACAAGGTCACCGCCCGGCAGGACGCGCGCGGCGGCGACGTCAGCCGCGAGGGGGTGCAGCGCGACCTGCTGCCGCTGATCGAGGGCACGACCGTGTCGACCAAGCATGGGGCGGTGAAGACCGACCACATCCTTTTCATCGCCTCGGGCGCGTTCCATGTGGCCAAGCCGTCGGACCTGCTGCCGGAACTTCAGGGCCGGCTGCCGATCCGGGTGAACCTGACCGCGCTGACCGAGGGCGACTTCGTCCGCATCCTGACCGAGACCGACAACGCCCTGACCCGGCAATATACCGCGCTGATGAAGACCGAGGGGGTCGAGGTGACCTTCACAGAGGACGGCATCGCGGCGCTCGCCAAGGTGGCGGCCGAGGTCAACGAGTCGATCGAGAACATCGGCGCCCGCCGGCTTTATACCGTGATGGAGCGGGTCTTCGAGGAGCTGAGCTTCGTCGCGCCCGACAAGGCGGGCGAGACGGTCACGGTGAACGCCGATTTCGTCGAGGAGCACCTGGGCGAGCTGACCCGCTCGGCCGACCTGAGCCGCTACGTGCTGTGAGGGGTGTCCCACGATGGGACATGCAGGCGGCCTAGGAAAATCAATGCGTTACAGAGACGAAGTTACCGTTCGTCAAGAAATGCCCGCCCCGGGAAGCCCCGAGGCTCGGGACTTGTGCGCGCTGTTCCACCACAGTTTCGCCGCCTCGGCGGGCGAGGACGAGGCGCGGGACGTGGCCGCCCTGGTCGAGAAACTGATCGCCGAGGACCCGGATGCGCGTCGCCTCTTCGTGGCCACGCAGGACGGGACGGCGAAGGCGGCGATCGTCTTCAGCCTGATGCGCTTCGGCGACGATCCGGCCGAAGCGTGGCTGCTGTCACCGGTCGCCGTGGCGCCGGACGCGCAGGGACAGGGCATAGCGACGGCGCTGATCCGGTACGGGCTGGACGCGCTGCGCGGCGCCGGGGCGCGGATGGCGGTCACCTACGGCGACCCGGGCTTCTACGGCCGCGTGGGATTCGTGCCCGTGTCGGTGGACCACGTGCCGCCGCCCTTCAGGCTTTCGCAGCCGGACGGGTGGCAGGCGCAGGCGTTGGAAAAGCCGGCGCCGTGGCCCCTGCCCGGCCCCGCCCGCTGCGCGGCGGCCTTCGACGACCCAGCGCTGTGGTGATCGCGAGACGCCGATAACGAAAACGCCCCGCCGGTTTGGCGGGGCGTTTCGTTTTTCGGGACCTGAAATCAGGCCGCACGCGGCGCGTGGATCAGTTCATCCACCAACGCTCGGCCATGCGGGCGTTGTCCATCTGCCAGAGGTTGCCGACCACGTCCGGGGTGGCGACCTTGTTGCTGATCGCCTGCACGTAGTTGGCGAACATCGGCAGCACCACGCCGCCCTCGTCGTTCAGGATCTGCTGCATCTCGTGGTACATCTCGCGGCGCTTGGCGTCGTCGAGCTGGGCGCGTGCCTCGACCAGCAGGTTCTGGAACCGCTCGGAATCCTCGCGGCCCCACTGGGTGTCGTTCCAGGGCGCGCCTTCCTCGTAGGCGTTCGAGAACATCCAGTCCTCGGTCGCGCGGCCGGACCAGTAGGACGCGCAGAACGGCTTTTTCAGCCAGACGTTCGACCAGTAGCCGTCGGCCGGTTCCTGGATGAGGTTGATGTTGATGCCCGCCATCTTGGCCGACGCCTGATACAGCTGCGCCGCGTCGAGCGCGCCGTCGAAGGCCGCGCTGGAGGCCGACAGGTCGATGTCGAGCGAGTCGTAGCCGGCTTCCTTGAGGTAGAACTTGGCCTGGTCGGGGTCGTAGGTGGTCTGCTCCATGTTCTCGAAGAAGAACTGGTTGGCGGGACCGATCGGGCTGTCGTTGCCGACGCGGCCGTGGCCCAGCAGGATCTTGTCGACCATCTCTTGGCGGTTGATCGCGTGCTTGAGCGCGCGGCGCACGTTCACGTCGTCGAAGGGCGCGACGTTGGTGAGCATCGGGAAGGTGTATTGCTGGTTGCACGACACCTCGTTGATGCGCAGCTGCGGGTTGGCGCGCAGCAGCTGTTCGGTCTTGAGGTCGATGCGGTTGATCGCGTCCACCTGGCCCGTGAGCATGGCGTTCATGCGGGCGGTGTTGTCGTTGATCGCGATGTACTCGATCTCGTCGAACCAGCCGGCATTGCCGTCCTTGTAGTGGTCGTCGACGCGGGTGGCGACCATGCGCACGCCGGGCTCAAAGCTTTGCGCGCGGTAGAGGCCGGTGCCGATGCCCTTCTGGATCGCCTCGTCGATCTGGCCGGCGGGATAGATCAGCAGGTGATAGTCGGACAGCAGGTAGGGCAGGTCGGCGTTGCCGCGTTCCAGCACCAGCTGGACCTGGTGTTCGTTCATCTTCTTCATCTCGACGATGGTCGAGACGATCGGCTGCGCCGCGGATTTCGAACCTTCCTCGACGTGCATCTTGAGCGATTCGATCACGTCGTCGGCGCCGAAGGGCTTGCCGTTGTGGAAGGTGACGCCCTGGCGGAGGTTGAACGTCCAGGTCTTGGCGTCGGGGGACGCGTCCCAGTCGGTCGCAAGCTCGCCCCTGAGCGCGCCGTCGGCGGCGATCTCGGTCAGGTTGTCGAAGACCGCGCCCTGCGCCGAGGCGATCATGAACAGGTCGGAATGGGTCCGGGCGTCCCAGCTGTCCGAGGTGTTGGCGCCGTTGAGGCCCACTCGCAGGCGGCCGCCCCGCGTGGCCTGCGCGCGCAGCGGCAGACCCGAGGCGGCGAGCACACCGGCGGCTGCACCGGTGGTCAGAAGGCCGCGTCTGGAAATGCGTGTCATGATCGTCTCTCCCCTGGTTTCCGATCGTGGCGGGGCAGCCCGCCAATAGCATCAGGCCCGCCGAGGCAGGCCGATTCTGTCATATCTTATCAGTCGCTGCGGCGCCGATGTCATCAACTCCGCGTTCTTTCAGCAGATTGGTCAGCCAGTCCGGGTCCATTTCGGGCACCGAGGACAGCAGCAGGTCGGTATACGGGTGGTGCGGCGGGCGGAACATCTCGGGCTTGGGGCCCTGTTCGACGACGCGACCGTCCTTCATCACCACCACCTCGTCGGCGATCGAGCGCACGGTGGCCAGGTCGTGCGTGATGAACATGTAGGACAGGCCCAGATCGTCCTGCAGGTCGGCCAGCAGGCGCAGGATCCCCTCGGCCACCAGCTGGTCGAGCGCCGACGTGACCTCGTCGCAGATGATGAACTTGGGCTCGGCCGCCAGCGCGCGGGCGATGCCGATGCGCTGCTTCTGGCCGCCCGACAGCTCGGACGGCAGGCGGTCGAGGTAGGTCTCGGGCGGCAGCTCGATCTGGTCGAGCAGCTCGGCCACGCGGTCGCGCCGCTTGCGGCCGGTGAGGCCCATGTAGAACTGCACGGGGCGGCCGATGATCTCGCCGATGGTCTTGCGCGGGTTCAGCGCGGTGTCGGCCATCTGGTAGATCATCTGGACCTGGCGCAGCTGGTCCTTGGACCGCTTGCGGTAATCCAGCGGCAAGGCCTCTCCGTCCAGCTCCACGTGACCGCGACGGGGGGTCAGCAGGCCGGTGATGACCCGCGCGGTGGTGGATTTGCCCGAGCCGCTTTCGCCCACGACCGCGACGGTGCGGCCGGCGTGGATGTCGAAGCTGACGTCGTGCAGCACGTCGATCTTGCCGTAGGCGGCGGTGACGCCCTGGACCGAGATCACGGGCGTGGCGTCGACGGCGGGCGCGGGCTTGGCCGGGCGCTTGAACTCTCGCACGGCCCAGAGGCTTTTGGTGTAGTCCTCCTGCGGCTGTTCGAGCATCGAGCGGGTGTCGCTTTCCTCGACCTCGTCGCCGCGCAGCAGCACCTTGATGCGGTCGGCCATCTGCGCGACCACGGCGAGGTCGTGGGTGATGTAGATCGCGGCGGTGTCGAACTCGTCCACGATGCGGCGGATCGCGGCCAGAACCTCGATCTGCGTGGTGACGTCGAGCGCGGTGGTGGGTTCGTCGAAGATGATCAGGTCGGGCCGGCAGGACATGGCCATCGCGACCATCGCCCGCTGCAACTGCCCGCCCGAGACCTGGTGCGGGTAGCGGAAACCGATCTCGTCGGGGTTGGGCAGGCGCAGCTTGCGGTAGAGCTCGACGCCGTCGGCCTCGGCCTCGGCGCGGCTGGCGGTGCCGTGGGCGACGGGCGCCTCGGCATGCTGGTCGATCAGCTTGTGCGCGGGGTTGAAGCTGGCCGCGGCGGATTGCGCGACATAGGCGATGCGCTTGCCCAGAAGCTGGCGCTTCTGCTCGGCGCTGGCGGCGATCAGGTCGATGCCGTCGAAGGTGATCGACCCGCCCGAGATGCGCACGCCGTCGCGGGTGAAGCCCATCGCGGCCAGGCCCAGCGTGGACTTGCCGGCGCCGCTTTCGCCGATCAGGCCCAGCACCTCGCCCTTGTGCAGGGTCAGGTCGACGCCGTTGATGATCGGCATCCAGGTCTCGTCGCTGCGGCCCTCGATGCGGATGTCGGTCATCTGCAGCAGCACGGGGCGTGTCGTGGTGTCGGTCATTCCTTGAGCCCCGAGGATCGGTGCAGCATCCAGTCGACGACGAAGTTCACCGCCACGGTCAGCAGCGCGATGGCGCCGGCGGCCATGATCGGCAGCGCGGCCGTCAGCGGCGAGAAGGCGGCGAAGTTGATGAACTGCGCGAGGTCGCGGACCATCGTGCCCCAGTCGGCAAGCGGCGGCTGGATGCCCACGCCGAGGAACGAAAGCGACGCGATGGTCAGGAAGACGAAGCAGAAGCGCAGCCCGAACTCGGCCAGAAGCGGCGCGTAGGCGTTGGGCAGGATCTCGCGGAAGATGAGGTAGCCCAGCCCTTCGCCGCGCAGCTTTGCGGCCTCGATGTAGTCCATGACGACGATGTTCATGCCCACCGCCCGGGCCAGGCGGAAGACGCGCGTGCTGTCGATCACGGCGATGATGAAGACCATGTAGACCGTCAGCATCCAGTTCTGCGACGCCCAGGCGCTGGCGATGGTCATCAGCAGCAGCGCGAAGATCAGCGACGGGATCGCCATGAGCACGTCGACCGCGCGGCTGAGAAGCTGGTCGAACCAGCCGCGCAGCACCGCCGCGAGAAAGCCGAGCGAGCCGCCCAGCAGGAAGGCCAGCAGCGTGGTGGCGAAGGCGATGCCAACGGTGTTCTGCGCACCGTAGATCAGGCGGGACAGCAGGTCGCGGCCGATCTGGTCGGTGCCCAGCGGATGCGCCGGGTTTCCTCCGGTGGCCGGGTTGCCGCCGGGCAGCGCGTTGACCTGGTCGAACACCACCGCCTGGCCGTAGGGCGCGATCAGCGGCGCGAAGATCGCGAGGATCGCGTAGACCAGGATCACCAGCAGCCCGAAGGCGGCGGTCAGCGGCATCTGTCGGAACAGCTTGCGCGTGCCGGCGGTGCCGACGTGGCGGCCCAGCAGGCGGAAGAGGTACGCGGCGATGGCGAAGGCGATCAGCGCGCGCACCGCCCAGCGGAAGAAGGTGACGCCGGGCACCGGCGTGCCGGTCTCGGTCATGGCGGGCTGCAGGTAGTACCAGACAGCCCAGGCCAGCAGCGCCACCGCCAGCGCGTAGCCGAAGGCGACAGCGTAGGGCATGTCGCGGAAGGCCGGCGCGTTGCCGGTGGCCTTCTGGCCGACCAGGCGGCCGACCCAGCCGACCACGGCGATCGCCACCAGCGCGATCAGGATCAGGGTCCAGACGCTCATTTCGGGTGCCTCAGGCGGGGGTTCGACAGGATCGACATGATGTCGGCGGTCAGGTTCAGCAGGATGTAGGCGCCGGCGAAGATCAGGCAGCAGGCCTGCACCACCGGGATGTCACGGTTCTTCACCGCGTCGACGAACAGTTGGCCGATGCCGGGATAGACGAAGACCACCTCGACCACGACGACGCCGGTGATGAGGTAGGCAAGGTTCAGCGCCACCACGTTGATGATCGGCGCCAGCGCGTTGGGCAGCGCGTGGCGCACGATCACGCGCATCGGCCGCACGCCCTTGAGGCGCGCCATCTCGATGTAGGGGCTGGCCAGAAGGTTGATGATCGCCGCGCGGGTCATGCGCATCATGTGCGCGGTAACCACCAGCGTCAGCGTCAGCGCCGGCAGCAGCGTCTTTTCCAGCCGCTCGGGCAGGCTCATCCCCTCGTAGATGTTCGACAGCGACGGCAGCACCGGGTTCAGCACCGCGAGGAACAGGATCAGCACGTAGGCGAGGAAGAATTCCGGGCTGGAAATCGAGGTAAGCGTCGAGACGTTGGCCGTCTTGTCGAAGGCCGAGTTGCGGAACAGCGCCGCGAGGATGCCGAGGCCCACCGCGAAGGGCACAGCGATGCAGGCGGTCACGCCGGCGAGGAACATCGTGTTGGCGAAGCGCGGCGCGATCTGCGACGCGACGGTGCGCAGCTCGCCCCCGCCCATGTTCGACTGGAAGTTCATCTGCGCGTAGCTGATGCCCAGATCGCCGCGCAGCGTGTCGGCCAGCCAGCTGAAGTATCGGGGCAACGCGGGCTGGTCGAGGCCGAGGTCCCGGCGGATGGCGGCGACCGCTTCGGGGGTGGCGCCCTGCCCCAGGATCGCCTGTGCGAAGTCGCCGGGCAGCATACTGACGGCGGCGAAGATCACCATGGACACCACGATCAGCGTCAGGACGCCCAGCGCCAGGCGCTGGGCTATGATCTTGAGAACTGCGCTCACAGGCCCTGTCGATATCGTTGTTATCGTTGGCGGTGACCGTAACGGGTTGTTGTCGCGTGTAAACCCTTGTGTGTCGCATACCGACCGCGGCTGCGGGATGTGCCGCGCAAAACGCCGCGTCAGGCGGCGGCTTCGGCCATCTGGTCCATGACGCGCACCAGCTCGGCGCTGATGCCGGGTTCGGAGAGCGCGTGGCCGGCGTTGCGGATCATCCGCAGGTCGGCATTGGGCCAGGCGCGGGCCAGCTCCCACGCGCTGCGCGGCGGGCAAATCATGTCGTAGCGGCCCTGCACGATGGTGCCCGGCGTGTCGGCCAGCCGGTCGGCGTTGGCCAGGATCCAGCCGTCGCGTTCCAGGAAGCCGTCGTTGACGAAGTAGTGGTTTTCCAGCCGGGCGAAGGCGCGGGCGTATTCGCCGGGCGCCTCGCCGCCCTGCCCCGACGAATAGACCGAGGCCAGCGCGTTCTCCCACGCCGACCAGGCCTGGGCGTGCCGCGTCTCGGTCCGCAGGTCGCCCGAGAACAGCCGCTTGTGGTAGGCGTGGATCAGGTCGCCCTGCTCGTCCTCGGGGATGAGGTCGCGGAAGCGGGCCCAGGGCTCGGGCCAGAACTGGCCGGCGCCGCCGCCGTAGAACCACTGAAGCTCGCGCCGCGTCATCAGGAAGACGCCGCGCAGCACCAGGTGGCGCACGCGTTCGGGGTGGGTGATACCGTAGATCAGCGCCAGCGTGGCGCCCCAGCTGCCGCCGAAGACGACGAAGCTGTCGATGCCCAGCGCCTCGCGGATCCGCTCGATATCGGCGACGAGATCCCAGGTGGTGTTGTCGGTGACGCTGGCATGCGGGCGCGAGCGGCCGCAGCCGCGCTGGTCGAACAGGATCACGCGGTAGACGTTGGGGTCGAAGTAGCGCCGCATCGCGGGCGAGCAGCCGCCGCCGGGCCCGCCGTGCAGCACGATCACGGGAACTCCGGCGGGATTGCCGCATTGTTCCACGTAGATGCGGTGCCCGGCGCCGACGTCCATCATGCGCTGGTCGAATGGGTCCGCTGGCGGATACAGATATTGCACTGCGCGTTTTTGGCCCGAGTTTTTATCCATTTCGTTTCTATATTGCCGCCGGTAAGGAATTGACCATGGGGAATGTCATGCAAACCACCGTCGAGCCGTCCGAGATTGCCAAGTTCGAAGCCATGGCCGCAGAATGGTGGGACCCGGAGGGCAAGTTCAAGCCCCTGCACATGCTGAACCCCTGCCGGCTGGACTACATCACCGACCAGATCGCCGGAGAATACGACCGCGACCTTTCCGCACAATTACCGTTCGAGGGGCTGCGCGTGCTGGATATCGGCTGCGGCGGCGGGTTGCTGTGCGAGCCGATGGCGCGGCTGGGCGCCACGGTCGTGGGCGTCGACGCGGCGGCGCGCAACATCCCGGTGGCGCAGGCGCATGCCGCGCAATCGGGGCTGGAGATCGACTATCGCCACACGACCGCCGAAGCGCTGGCCGACGCGGGTGAGCAGTTCGACGTGGTGCTGAACATGGAGGTGGTCGAGCACGTCGCCGACCCGCAGGACTACATCGACGCCTGCGCGCGGCTCTTGCGGTCGGGCGGGCTGCACCTGTGCTCGACCATCAACCGCAACGCGAAGAGCTTCGCCATGGCGATTGTCGGCGCGGAATACGTGATGCGCTGGCTGCCCAAGGGCACGCACGAATGGAAGCGCTTCATCACCCCCGACGAGCTTTACGACCACCTGCGCGCCGCCGGACTCGAGCCGGTGGATCGCAAGGGCTACGTCTTCAACCCGGTCGCGTGGCGCTGGTCGCTGTCGGACCGCGATCTTTCGGTGAACTACGTGACCGCCGCGCTGCGGCCCTGACCCCACGCGCGTCCGGGCCTTTCCCTGGCCCGTTCGCGCCCCAGATATTCGTGCATCCGCAGGAAAGGAGGAACGCATGTTCCATGAAGGCAAGGATCCCATCACCCGGGTCGCCCTGGGCATCATCGCGACGGCCGGCGTCGTGCTGCTCATCATAGCGGGATGGAGCGCGTTCTTCGCGTCCGACCCCGTGGCCGAGAACGAGCCCGTGACCGAGCAGGTCGCCGAGATCGACGTCGATTCCATCGACGACGAGAACGTCAGCGACCCCCTGCCGCAGGATGACGCAGCCGCGACCGAGGAGACGGCCCCGGCGGAAGAAACCGCCGCCGCCGAGGAACCGGCCCCGGCCGAGGAGACCGCCGCCGCGGAAGAGACCGCCCCGGC
>NZ_JBELMH010000100.1:0-9027 GCF_042096055.1 Citreimonas sp.
GCCGCGCCCAGCGTCACCATCAGCGGCGCGGCCTGCAGGATCGCCGTGGTCGTCGCAAGCGGCACGAAGGCGAGGCTGAGCGCGAAGAACAGCCGGCCCACCAGTTCGAAGGCGGTGCGGATCAGCAGGCGGCGGCGCAGGTACTCGACGCTCCAGGCCGGGATGCCGTGGCTGCGCGCCCACAGGATCGACAGCACGAGTGCCACCAGCCCGAAGACCAGCGTCGCCATGCCCGGCGAGGCATGACGCGTCGCCGCCTTGAACAGCGCGTCCTCAATGCCGAAGCCCAGCATGGCGAGGCACATGAACACCGCGCCGCGCACCGAGCCGGTCATCGCTGCGCGTCACGCATCGGAAAGCCGCGCCAGCAACGCCTTGGCGGCGGCATGCTCGGCCTGCCGCTTGGATCCCGCGCTGGCGGTCTCGGTCTCGCCCGACGCCAGGCGCACCTCGATGGTGAAGCGCGGCGCGTGGTCTGGACCGTCGCGGCCGGTCTCGACGTAGTCCGGCGTCGGCATGCCGCGCGCCTGCGCCCATTCCTGCAGCGCGGTCTTGGCGTCCTTGGAATCCGCCTCGACCCGGTCGATGCGACGGCCCCAGTGACGCAGGATGAAAGCGCGCGCCGCGGCGTAGTCCGCATCGAGGTAGACGGCGGCGATCACCGCCTCCATCGCGTCGCCCAGCAGCGCGATCTTGCGACGCCCGCCGGACAGCTGCTCGGACCGCCCCAGCTTCAGCGCCGAGCCGATGTCGAGATCCTGCGCCACCTCGGCGCAGGTCTCCTTGCGCACCAGCGCGTTGTAGCGCGGCGCGAGCTGGCCCTCGGTGGCGTCGCGGTCGGCTTCCAGCAGCGCCTCGGCCATCACCAGGCCCAGCACCCGGTCACCGAGAAATTCCAGCCGCTGGTTGTCCTCGCGCCCCGGCCCCGAGCGCGAGGCATGGGTGACGGCGCGCAGCAGCAGGTCGGGGGTGGCGAAATTATGCCCCAGCCGGCGCTCGAGCGCCCTCAGCTCGTTCGACACCTTCATTCGATCTTTTCGAAGAACCGGTCGCCGCGCCACGTCCAGAAGAACAGCATGGAACTGCCGGCGGAGGAGAACACGACCCGGTTCGCCCGGCCGATCAGGTTCTCGTAGGGGACGAAGCCGACGCCGCCCACCACCGACGGCACGCGGCTGTCGGCCGAGTTGTCGCGGTTGTCGCCCATGAAGAAGTAGTGGCCTTCGGGGACCGTGTAGACCGGCGTGTTGTCCGATCCCTGCGAGGCGATGTTCAGGATCGAGTGGCTGTGCCCACCGGGCAGCGTCTCGACGAACTTCTCTTTCTCGCAGGTGCCGCCGGGGCCGACGGGCGCGTTGGCGCAGCGCGGGCGCAGCTGCTGCGGGCCTTGGGGTGCCGCGACCTCGGTGAAGGTGCCGTCGGGCTCGACCGAGACGGGCTCGTCGTTGATGAAAAGGACACCGTCCTTCATCTGGATGCGCTCACCCGGCAGGCCGATCAGCCGCTTGATGAAGTCGCGGCCGGTGCCGGGGTGGCGGAAGACCACGACGTCGCCCCGCTCGGGCTCGTTGCCGAACAGACGCTCGTTGTCGCCGTCGAAGATGCCGCAGATGTCACGCGCATCGATGTCCAGACCCAGCGCCGGCACGATGATCGACGGGCACGACGCGTAGGAATAGCCGTAGGCCATCTTGTTCACGAACAGGAAGTCGCCGATCAGCAGCGTGTCCTTCATCGACCCGGAGGGAATCCAGAAGGGCTGGAAGAACAGGGTGCGAAAGACGCCGGCGATGAGCAGAGCGTAGACGACGGTCTTGACGGTTTCGAGGATCCCGCCGCCGCTTTTCTCTTTCGCCATGTATGCTGCTCCCGGTGCCTGACTGCCGCTTCATGGGCGTGGGGCATGAGCATGTCAAGCACGCGCCCCGGTGCCCGCAGGGGTGCGCGGCGTCAGCCCTGCATGGCGATCGGGCGCGCCTCGATCACCACGAAGGCCTGCGCCCAGGGATGATCGTCGGTCAGGGTGACGTGGATGATCGCCTCGTGTCCCGGCGGGGTCATGGCGTCCAGCCGTTCCTTGGCCCAGCCGGTGACCTGCATGACGGGCTGACCGGTGCGCAAGTTCGACACGGCCATGTCCTTCCAGGCGATGCCCATGCGCAGCCCGGTGCCCAGCGCCTTGGAACACGCCTCCTTCGCGGCCCAGCGCTTGGCATAGGTGCCCGCCACGTCGCGGCGGCGTTCGGCCTTGCGCTGCTCGGTCTCGGTGAAGACGCGGTTGCGGAACCGGTCGCCGAAGCGATCGAGCGTGCCGGCGATACGGTCGATGTTTGCGAGGTCGGTGCCGATGCCCAGGATCATGGTCAGGACATACCTCAGGCGCGGAACAGGGGAAAGCTGACGCCCAGCGCCCAGGCCAGGATCAGCCCAAGCGCAAGGCCAGCGGTCACCGGCCCCGCCCGGCGCGCAGCCGCGCGGCCCATCGTGCCGAAGGTCAGCCAGAACAGGACGGTGACCGGCGCGATCATCACCAGGAAGAACAGCCGTTCGGTGTCGAGCACGACCGCAGCGATCAGCGAGGCGAGGAAGGCCAGTCGCGCGACGACCCGCTGCCACAGCGGCGTGCCCCAGGCCAGCCAGGCATCGGCCAGCATGAACGGCACGGCGCCCAGACACAGCGCGGCGATGATCGGAACGCGCGGGCCGACGGGCCAGAAATTCGCCCCGTAGCGGTCGAGCGCCACACCGAACACGCCCAGCCCCCAGGCAATCAGAAGGGCCGCCATCGCCGGGCGCGGCCACGACAGGCCCGCGCGCCCGCGCATCCACGCCAGCAGCGCGATCTGCAGCACGCCGTACAGCGCCAGATGCAGAGCGAGGTAGTCCGCCACCAAGACCGGCAGCACGCGCGTCTCGATCGGTGCGGCAAGCAGCGGCACCGCGATCGCGGGGAGCAGCGCCACGGCAAGGAACGCGGGCGCACGCCACGGCGCATAGGGCGGCGTACGCTTCGGTAGCAGGCGCGCCAAGGGCCCGAACAGGGCCGTGACCGCCGCCAGAAGGGCCAGCAGCGCCCAGCCTGTCAGGGGCGTCCCGGCTTGCCCGGCGCGGCCGTAGAACCCGTTCAGCCAATCCAGCGCGGCCTGCCGACCCGCGCGTGAATGCAGGATCGCCACGTGCTCGACCCAAGGCGCCAGCAGGGCCTGCCGGCGCACGTCGTCCTCGCGGACCGTCTCACCGGATTGCGCGGCGGGATCGACCATGCGCGCGGCGCGCATGGCGAAATCGGTGAGGCCCGGCTCCCACGCTCCGGTGATGATCAGCAGGTCGGTCGGATGCCGCGGCTTGATCGCGTCGGAGAAGGCGGACAGCAGGACGACCGGCCCGACCTCGCGCGCGTCGGCCACGCGGACCAGCACATCGGTCGCCATCGAATGCCCCAGCAGCGCCACCGGTGCACCTGCGCGGTCGACCGCGTCGACCACCGTGAGCGTCTGGTCCACCAACCGCTGCGTCGTGCCGGACAACGCGCCGACGTCGCCCGACATGGGCACGGGATTGCGGCCGTGGCCGAGAAAGTCGAAGGCGTGCACATCGTAGCCCGCCCGCGCCAGCACCAGCCCGTAGCCCTGCATCATCTGCCGCGAACCGGCGAAGCCGTGCGCCACGACCACCGCCGGGCCGCCGCTGCCGTCGCTCATCCGCGTGACGGGCGTTTCGCCGACGTTGTACCGCGTGATTTCGACCCCGACGCGTGCCCTCTCGAGCACGGTGATCGCCCAGGCCGCCAACAAAAGCGCACATACCGGCACGACCCAGGCGCGCAGCGCCCGCACGGGTCAGCCCGCGCGCTCAGGCACGGGCCGCGTCCATCAGGCGACGCATCTCGGCGATGGCGGGCTGCAGCCCGCGAAAGATCGCCTCGCCGATCAGGAAGTGGCCGATGTTCAACTCCATCACCTCGGGGAAGGCGGCGACGGCGCCGACCGTGTCGTAGGTCAGCCCATGGCCCGCGTGCACCTCGAGGCCCAGCGAGTGCGCGTAGGTCGCCATCTCGGCGAGGCGGGCGCATTCGGCGTCGCGCTCGTCCAGCCGCCCCTCGGCGTGCAGGTCGCAATAGGCGCCGGTGTGCAGCTCGATCACCTGCGCGCCGATGCGATGCGCGGCGTCGATCTGCGCGCGGTCGGCGGCGATGAAGATCGACACGCGGCAGCCGGCCTCGCGCAGCGGCGCGATGAAATGCGCCAGCCGGTTCTCGTCCTTCGCGACCTCGAGCCCGCCTTCGGTGGTCCGCTCCTCGCGGCGTTCGGGCACGATGCAGACGGCATGCGGCTTGTGACGCAGCGCGATGGCCTGCATTTCGTCGGTGGCGGCCATCTCGAAGTTGAGCGGCACGCTCAGCGTCTCGACCAGCGCGTCGATGTCGGGATCGGTGATGTGGCGCCGGTCCTCGCGAAGATGCGCGGTGATGCCGTCGGCGCCGGCCTCTTCGGCGATCTTGGCGGCGCGGACAGGGTCGGGATAGGCGCCGCCGCGCGCGTTGCGCACCGTGGCGACGTGGTCGATGTTCACCCCCAGCCGCAGGCGGCCTGCATAGTCGGTCATCGTACTGCTCCCCTCGCGGTCTCGCGTCAAGCTAACGCGACGGGCGGCGGGCGCAATGGGGCGCGCCTATTCGGCGCCGCCCTTCTCGACCTTCTTGCGCTTCAGCGCGCCCAGCTTGGCCTTCAGCACGCCCTTGCGACGGCGGTTCTGGTAGGCGGTGATGATCGGCAGCGAGACGTGGAACATCACGAAGCCGGCGATCAATCCGGGGATGATGCCGCCCACGAGGTAGGGAAAGAACACCTCGTCGTAGAAGATCGCGAGGTCGGTCCAGTCGGCGCGCGCGCTGGTGAACAGCGCCTCGAAGTTGCGCCACAGGTCGCGGCCGGCGCCGACGAACTTCTGGCCGATGCCGCCATGCTCGCCAGTGTCGGTCAGGCCGAGGATCCAGTAGCCGGTCTTCATCGCGATCACGCCGATCGGCACGTAGGTCAGCGGGTTGCCGAAGAACGTCGCCAGCAGCGCCGCCACGACGTTGCCCCGCATGACGACGGCCAGCCCCGCGGCGATGAAGAAATGCAGACCGTAGAACGGCGTGAAGGTCGTGAAGACGCCGGCGAAGATGCCGCGGGCGATGCGATGCGGCGGGTCGGGCAGCCGGTTGAGCCTGTGCGTCACGTAGCGGGCGGCCCGCGCCCAGCCGCCGCGCGGCCAAAGCGCCTGAAGCACGGCCTTCCAGACGGGCCGTCTGTCGCGTCGCTTGAAGACCAAAACCGCCCCTTCCCGGTGCGTGTTGCCGTTTACTCGGCCGCGGCGCGGGTCTGGGCCAGGCCCGGGTCGCGGCGGCGTTCGACCGAAGCGACGTTGCTTTCAGCCTCCAGCGTCGACAGGATCATGTGCAGATGCTCGGCATCGCGCAGGTCCACGTCGATCAGCAGGCGGTAGAAGTCCGGCTTGCGGTCGACAAAGTTCAGGTCCGAGATATTGGCGTGGCCGTCTCCGATCAATGAACAAATCCGGCCAAGCACGCCGGCGTCATTGGTTATGGTCAATTCAAGCGTGACGGTGTGGATCGGCGGATGGATGCCCTCGGCCCAGTGCAGGTCCATCCAGCGCAGGGGCTCGTCCTCGTACTCGGCCATGGCGGCGCAATCGATGGTGTGCACGGCCACGCCGCGGCCGCGATGGGTGATGCCGACGATGCGCTCGCCCGGAAGCGGCTGGCAGCAGCGCGCGCGCTCGAACGCCTGGCCGTTGGCCAGCCCGACGATGGCGCGGCCGCCGTCGACCTCGGGCGCGCGGGCAGGCGTCAGGTTCGGATAGACCGAATCGATCACCTCGCGCGTGGTCAGCTCGGCCCGGCCCAGCCCGGCCAGCATGTCCTCGGACGATTCGAAGCGCAGCGTCTTCGCCGCCTTGTCGAGCGCCTTGTCCGTGGCCTTTTTGCTCACGTTCTCGAACGCCGCGCGCACCAGTTCCAGCCCAAGACGCGCGAAGCGTTCCTTGTTCGCCTCGCGCAGCGCCCGCCGGATGGCCGAGCGCGCCTTGCCGGTGGTCGCGATCTCCAGCCACGTGGTCTGGGGCGTCTGGCCCTGCGCTGTGATGATCTCGACCGACTGTCCGTTCTTCAGCCGCGTCCACAGCGGCACGCGGATGCCGTCGACCTTGGCGCCGACGCAGGCCGAACCGATTCGCGTGTGGATCTGGTAGGCGTAGTCCAACGGCGTCGCCCCCTTGGGCAGCTTCACCACGTCGCCCTTGGGCGTGAAGCAGAACACCTGGTCGGAATACATTTCCAGCTTTACCGCCTCGAGGAAGGCGTCGTGGTCCTCTTCCGCGTCGAACTGCTCGGTCAGCGAGGCGATCCACTTGGCCGGATCGACGGCGAAGGGGTTCTCGGACCGCACGCCGTCGCGGTAGGACCAGTGCGCGGCCACGCCCGTTTCGGCCACGTCGTGCATCTGGGCGGTGCGGATCTGCACCTCGACCCGCTTGCCGTCGCGGCCCGACACCGTGGTGTGAATCGAGCGATAGCCGTTCGATTTCGGCTGGCTGATGTAATCCTTGAACCGGCCCGGCACCGCGCGCCAACGCTGGTGGATCGCGCCGAGCGCGGTGTAGCAATCGGCCTCGGAGCGGGTGATCACGCGAAAGCCGTAGATGTCCGACAGGCGCGAGAAGCCGATCTTCTTCTCCTGCATCTTGCGCCAGATCGAATAAGGCTTCTTCGCGCGGCCGAAGACCTCGGCCTGCACGCCGGCCTTTTCTAGTTCCAGCCGCATGTCGCCGGTGATCCGGTGGATGATGTCCCCGGTTTCCTTCTGCAGCGTCACGAAGCGGCGGATGATGCTGCTGCGACCTTCGGGGTTGAGCACGCGGAACGACAGGTCCTCGAGCTCTTCGCGCATCCATTGCATGCCCATCCGGCCCGCGAGCGGCGCGTAGATCTCCATCGTCTCGCGCGCCTTCTGCACCTGCTTTTCCGGGCGCATGGCCCGGATGGTGCGCATGTTGTGCAGGCGGTCGGCGAGCTTGACCAGGATCACGCGCAGGTCGCGCGACATGGCCATGAAGAGCTTGCGGAAGTTCTCGGCCTGCCGCGTCTCGGAGCTGGAAAGCTGCAGGTTGGTCAGCTTGGTCACACCGTCGACCAGCTCGGCCACCTCGTGGCCGAATCGCTGCTCGATCTCGGTGTAGGTCGAGCGCGTGTCCTCGATCGCGTCGTGCAGCAACGCGGTGACGATCGTCGCGTCGTCCAGCCGCTGCTCGGTCAGCAGGGCCGCGACGGATACGGGATGCGTGAAGTAGGGCTCGCCCGACTTGCGGAACTGACCCTCGTGCATCGCGCGGCCGTAGTCGTAGGCCGCGCGGATCAACCCGGCGTTCGTCTTGGGGTTGTAGTTGCGGACCAGCGCAACGAGATCGTCAGCCGCGATCATGTCCGTCACACTCCGGTCCGCGGACGCGTTCAGCCCTGGCCCTGCGCCTCCATGAGCGCGCGCAGAAGCTTCTCCTCGGACATGTCGTCGTCCTGGGGCTTGTCCTGCTCGGCACCCATGAGGATCGCCATGGCGTCGTCCTCGGGCTCGTCGACCTCGATCTGGGTCTGGTTCGATTCGATCAGACGCTCGCGCAGATCCTCGGCGGACTGGGTCTCGTCGGCGATCTCGCGCAGCGCGACGACGGGGTTCTTGTCGTTGTCGCGATCGACCGTCACCGCCGCACCGCTGGCAATCTCGCGCGCCCGGTGGGCGGCAAGCATCACAAGCTCGAAACGGTTGGGGACCTTGTCGACGCAATCTTCGACCGTCACGCGGGCCATGGGCGGCCTCCCTCGATGTCATCTGCAGAAGGCATGCATGTAACGTGGGCACGTTTGGATGACAAGAGCGATCCCTCAGGTCGGAACGGGCTCGGCGCGCTGTTCCGCGGGCAGATCGGCCAGCATCTGCCGCACCGTGCGCCCCAGGACCGGGTGGCGCCAGTCCGGTGCGACATCGGCCAGCGGCACCAGCACGAAGCCGCGTTCGGCCAGGCGCGGATGCGGCAGAATCAGTGTCTCGGGCGTCTCGGACGCCTGGCGGTCGGGCGGCAGGCCCTGCCACGCGTCGAACCCGGCGCGGTCCGGCAGGATTTCGCAGTCCTGCGCCAGCAGATCGAGGTCGAGGCTGCGGGCACCCCAGCGCTGCGTCCGGTGGCGGCCGAACTCGGCCTCGATCCCGTGCAGGATGTCCAGCAGCCGGCGCGGCGGCGGCGCGTCGCGCAAGACGATGCAGGCATTGACGTAATCGGGCCCTGCGCCGGCCGGAAAACAGGGTGTCACGAAGAACCGGCTGACCCGCGAGGGCACCAGACCCGCCTGCCGCATCGCCTCGATCGCGGCCGCCAGAGTGGCCCGCCGGCCCATCCCCGCGCCGCCCAGATTGGAACCCAGTGCCACGAATGACTCGGCTTGCCCTTGTGGCTCATTCATCAGATCGTTACCTACCCGGACGTCGCCGACTTAGTCTTATCGACTACGTGGTCAAAAGTGATGGCGTAGCGATAAGCGGTTTTCTCCTGGTTTCAAGACGGGGCATCGTCTTCTCCCTCTCGGTGAGAGGCCCGGTGCCCAGAGGAACATGCCATGTTTTACAAGGACGAACGGCTTGCGCTGTTCATAGACGGGTCGAATCTCTACGCAGCCGCGCGGGCGCTGGCGTTCGATATCGACTACAAGCTGCTGCGGCAGGAATTCGCGCGGCGCGGCAAGCTGGTGCGCGCCTTCTATTACACCGCGCTGCTCGAGAACGAGGAATACTCGCCGATCCGTCCGCTGGTGGACTGGCTGCACTACAACGGCTTCTCGATGGTCACCAAGCCGGCCAAGGAGTTCGTCGACAGCCAGGGCCGCCGCAAGGTCAAGGGCAACATGGACATCGAGCTGGCCGTCGACGCGATGGAGCTTGCGCCGCGCCTCGATCACATCGTGCTGTTCTCGGG
>NZ_JBELMH010000101.1:0-8758 GCF_042096055.1 Citreimonas sp.
GACGTGCGCATGAAGGCCGACTTTCCGACCGAGCGCTGGTTCTGGTTCCAGCCGCCGTTCGAGGGCGCGGGCGATTCCGCGCTGCTGCACAAGCAACCCGACGACATATGGCGGATCGACTTCCAGATCGGCTGGGACGTGGATCGCACGTTGGAACTGCAAGAGGATCGCGTGCGCGGCCGCATCGACGCGATGCTGGGCGAGGGGGTCGAGTACGATCTCGTCTGGACCTCGATCTACACGTTCCAGTGCCGGCGGATGCCGTCCTTCCGGCACGGGCGCGTGCTGTTCGTCGGCGACAGCGCGCATCAGGTCTCGCCCTTCGGGGCGCGCGGCTGCAACGGAGGCGTGCAGGATTCCGACAATCTCGGCTGGAAACTGGCCGCGGTGCTGAAGGGCGAAGCGCCCGAGGCGCTGATCGACAGCTACGACGCGGAACGCGGGGCCGCCGCGGACGAGAACATCCTGAACTCGACCCGGTCGACCGACTTCATCACGCCTAAATCCGAGCAGAGCCGCCTCTTCCGCGACGCGGTTCTGCACCTGTCGCGCAGCCACGATTTCGCGCGGCCCTTCGTGAATTCGGGGCGCCTGTCCGCGCCTTGCGTATACGACAGCTCGACTCTGAACACGCCCGACGGGCTGCCGGACGGTCCGCGTGGGGCGCGGCCCGGGGCGCCGGCGCCGGACGCGCCGGTGGGCGACAGCTTCCTGCTGGACCGGCTGGGCGGCGACTTCGTGCTGCTGGCGATCGGGCGCGACGCGCCCGAGGTGGCGGGCCTCCGGACGCTGAGGATCGCCGCGCCGGAGGCGGCTCTGGCGACGCGCTACCTCGGCGACGCGACGCAGGCGCTATACCTGATCCGTCCCGACCAGCACGTGGCGGCGCGTTGGGACGATGCCGCGCCCGACCGCATCGTCGCCGCGCGCGACCGGGCGCTGGGAAAGGAGATCGCATGACCGCGCTGGTGACCACCCGCAATATCGACCGGCCCGACGACGCCTACGCGATGCTGCTGGCGGCGCACGAGGGGCTGACCAAGGCGGAAAGCGACGCGTTGAACGCCCGGCTGATCCTGACGCTGATCAACCACATCGGCGACCCGCAGGTGCTGCGCGAGGCGCTGGAGGTCGCCCGCGGCTGAGCCACCGGCGGCGAGCACTCCGCGCTAGCGGATACCGGCGATCAACCTCGGCGTGTTTAGTCACGCAGAATAATCACCTAAGATAGAATCATCCAGGCCCAAGGCCCGCGATCGCGGCCACCTCCTGCCTCGGCCCGACGGTGGCTGCCACTTGCGCCCAGACGCTCACGCCAGCCGTGTGGCCGTGAAATCGATCGCCCGCATAGCGTGTGGAACGCCGGGTGCGTGAAAAACGTCTTTTGTTTCCGACTGTTTATCGCCAATTCGTCACGCAATTCCATGGCATCGTAAAACGCCGGAATTGGTCGCGTACCCGAGATGCGCGATGGGGGAATATCGACGTTGAAAAAATAGCTGGATCGTGTATTAAATCATTAAATTGCTTACGTATTCAGCCGGATTGAAAACGGCGGCGCATTGCGCCTGTCGCCGGGCACTCTGTTACTTTTGAAATCATAGTCGAAATGAATTCCTTCCCGCCGGGTAAGGATCCTGTCGGGATGACCTGATGACATTCTCGCGCCGCCTATCTCTTGTCGAAAGCCGATGCGCGGCATGGCCCGTCCCGCCGCGGCGCGTCTGACCGATGATCGTGGTTTTCAACATGACCGCCACGACGATGGCGCTTTTCGTGAATCAGGGGCAGGTGCCGGCGCCCGACCCGATCGCCCAAGCCGACCGCTTCAAGGCCTATCCCCGTACCGTCGCGCTCGAGAAGTATCCCGGCCCGCAGGTCTTCGCGCCGGGGCGGAACACCGTGTCGCTGCGATACGGCGATTACGCGCCGCCCTTGCCGACGCGGGCGGAATTCCAGCCGACGATCCCCGACACAGTGCACACGGATTTCATCCTGTACCTGTTCGGGAACGGCGCACTTCTGATGCGCAATTCCGGCGAGACCATCGACCGTTTCACCTGGGGACCCGCGCCGTCGCGCGCCGGGGACCCGTCACTTGCGGCCACCAACAGGGAGTAGACCATGACTGGCAGCGTATATCTCTTCAACGTCAACGCCGAGGACATGAGCCGCATCCAGGTCAGGATGTTTCCGGCGGATGATACGATCGACGGATGGAGCACCGAGAAGGAGGACATGTATTCGCCCAACGCGATGGCCGTGCCGCGCGTCAAGTATCCGACGGACGAATGCGCCTTCTCCCAGGGCGACAATCCGGTCAGCTTCAGCCGGCCCACCTTCAACGGTGCGTTCAACCTGACCATCGACCCGGCGATCTCGATCTCCGACGACCTGATCTGCTACGTCACGCGCAACAGTGCGCTGCTGATGCGCACCAACGGCGAGGTCATCGCCGACGTGCCGTTCGCGCCGACCGCCGTGGAAGCCGAGGAAGGCTGAAGGTCGGTCCGGTGGCGCCGTCGTTCACAAGGATCGCCCTGCAGGCCGACGACCTCGCGCTCTACCGGGCGGAGGTCCCCCAGGGGATCGACGGCGCCGCAACCGGCGCGGCGCGCGCGCTTCACCTGCTGTATCTCGGCGCCGACCGGGGCGGGTGGTCCGCGCCGCCGGAAACGCTGGACTATGCCGCGTCGTGGAAGGTGCGCGGCGTCTACATCCTGAGCAGCCCGTTCACCGCGGGCGACCTGACCGCGCTGAAGGCCGCCGTGGCGCTGAAGGGGCAGGACGTCAACCGCGGCCTCGCCTGGGTCGACGATCCGGCCGGCGCGGCGCCGCGCGCCGTTCTGGTGCCGCTGACCTGGACCGCGGAGACGACCGGCCGCGTGGCGAAGACGACCGAGATCCCGTTCCTCAACGTCGCGCTGTCGCTGCAGGCCGGGGTCGACGCGGTCTTCGACTTCGGCGACGCGCCGGCCCTGGGCCTGGCCGTCGGGCGATCGGGCACGGCGCGGATCTTCCTCAACCGCGAAAGGGTGGTGGGGCCCGAGCCGACCGAGGATACGGTGCGCCTTTCGCTGACACCCGGTGCCGGCGATCCGGGCCTGATCCGGTACCGCGCCGACTGGCAGGCGCGGGCCTTCTTCCGGTTCTTCGAGGACGACGCCTTCAACACCGGTCCCGCCTGGGGCGGCGAGATCCGCTATTTCCTGAAGGCGCAAGGGAAGACGACCCCGCAGCAGCTGGTCTTCCCGCTGATCGAGGCGCCCGAGCAAGGCGTGTCCTACCCGCTCGACGTGCGGATGGACCCGCTGGCGCCCGACGACGGCGCGCACACCGCCTTCGACATCCGCGACGAGGGTGATGCGCTGGCGCTTCTGACCTCGCGCGTGCTGAGGACGACCGCCGGCGATCCGGTCCGGCTGATCCCACAGGCGGGCGTCGGCTTCTACCTGGGGCGCCGGCCGGGACCGGCCGAGATCGGCGGCGCGAATGCCTACCTCGCCACGAAGGGACCGTTCCGGCTGGCGCTGCCTGGCGCGGGCAGCGCGCAGGTGATGTGCGGCCTCTCGGCGCAGGAATACCTGACCGTCGCCGACGGCGACATCGTCGAGCTCGCACCCGGCCGGCCGGCGCTGGCCGATCTTGCCGACCAGGCGCGCGGGATGCAGGCCCTGCTGGACGGGGGCGAGGCGCCCTTGCTCGAACCCGCCTTCACGACGTCGTGGATGGCCATCCGGCCCGGTTCGGCACGGCAGGTGGACGCGGCTGAGCCGTACTATTTCTCGCAATCGCAGCAAGGCACGACTTACGACAAAAGTGCGCTGCCGGGCACGACCTACGCCGCCGCCACCGCGTCGCGGATCACGCATCTGGCGGCGGCGTCGGTGGCCGCGGCGGATGGCGGCCCGCTGGCATTTCCGGTGGCCCCCTTCGGCGGCATCTTCCCGCCCGACCGCGACGCCGTGGGCTGGCCCAACAAGGGCGTGCCGGCCGCCAGTTTCGAGGCGCTGGAAGGCGGTGCGCTGGCGCCGTTCCGGTTCCGGTCGCTCGGCGCCGCGGGGCCGGCCACCGGCCCGATCGTCTGCGACGCGGACGGCACGCCGCTGAACGGCGGACGCAGTGCCACGCAGCGGGGCGTACTGCTGGAACTCGGCACCGGGCTTGCGGGCGCGGACGGCGAGCCCCAGCCGCCGCAGGGCGGCTGGGGCCGGCTGGTGCTGGGCGAAAGCGACCGGGGCGAGGTGGCCTTCACCCGGACCGAGGCGGGCGTGGTCGACCCGGTCCTGGCGCAGGCGCTGCTCAACCCGCAGGCCTTCATCGTGATGAACGACTGGGATCGGCTGAAGGCCTTCGACAGCGCGGTCAGCGTGCACGGCATCGACGTCAACCTGTCCCCGGCCGAGGGGCAGGCCAACCCGCGCCAGACGATCCTCATCTTCAAGTACGCGGACACCGAAACGCTCGAGGACCTGATCGCGCGGGTCGAGGCCTGGGACGACACCGAATACTTCGTCGGCGACGCGGGTCAGGTCGCCACCGCGCGCGGGCTGCTTATGGACGCGATCGCCGAGGCGAAGGCGCAGCGGGACGCGCCCGGCGATCCCTTTGGCTACTTCCTCGACACGATCCTGAACACCCGCGAATGGACCGGCTTTCTGACCTTCAACGCGCCGATCGACGGGCGCCAGATGCCGCCGGACTACCAGATGATCCTGGGCGGGATCGACGGGCAGCTGATGGCGCACCATTTCGGGGTCGAGACCAATCGCCTGGCGCTCGACGCGAACGGCGATCCGGTCATCCAGGGCACGGCTTTCGCGGGCGTGTTCTTCTACCTCGAACCGCAGGACTCTCCCGAGCCGACCGGGGCCTATGGCTACCGCACGACGAAGCTGATCATCGAGATCCGCAACGCCGCGATCCGGCAATTCGCCTCAGAGGTGGCGGTCACGCTGAACGAATTGTTCGACCGCCCAGTCGCCGGGCAGGGCGGCAGCGCGGACGAGCCCAACACCATCCGCATGGAGGGCGCCTACCAGGTCGTCGAGGGCGTCGGGCGGGTCATCTTCCAGGCCGCGCTCAGCCGGTCCTTCGTCTTCCAGATCGCGCCTTCGGACATCCGCGTGCTGCGCCGCTTCATGCTGCGCGGGGCGGGCCTCAGCCCGGTCTCGGCCGGTGGCGAGGGACTGGCTGAAGCGGACGAGGTCACGATCGCCGCGCGCTTTTCCATGGACGGAGAGCTGGCCTTCAATCAGGCGCCTTTCCCGACCAACCCGGGGCAGGCGCCGCTCGACCTGTTTTCCTACGGCGTCATGGTCGACGGGCAGAAACGCGGCCTGCCGATCAGCGGTCTGTCCATCGACCTCGAATTCGACCTCGGCCCGACCGGGCGCACGGCCCTGCGGCTTGCCCCGGACTTCGCCGACATCATCGCCGCCGACAATCCCGACCTGCGGCGCCCCGAGGGGCTGGTGTCCGGGATGCCCATGCGGCTGACGGGGCTGCTGTCGGGGCAGGTGGCGCTCGACACGATCAAGCGCACGGGCAAGATCGTGAACATTCCCGACCTGATCGCGGATCGCGACGCGTCGCTGGCGCTGCTGCCCCTCGTGGCGCCGGGCGCGGTCGGCGCCAATGTGCCGGCCGACCTGAACCGGGTGCCGGTCCTCGACGCCACGACGCCCACGCCGCGCTTCGCCCTGGCGTTCGAGCTGCCGCTCGGCTCGCTCGGCGACCTGGCCGAGACGGGGGTGGGCCTGACCGCGAACCTGATCCTGGGATGGGGCCCCAGTGCCGCGATGCCCGAGGCGGACGGGATCGCGGTCTACGTGCAACTGCCCGCGCTGGTGGGCGGCCTCGCGGGGTTCGATCTGCAGGGCTACCTCAAGACCACCTTCGGCGACGCGAATCTGGCACGCGTGATCTACCAGCCGACGCCGCAGGACCCGCCGCGCGGGGTCTACGTGCTGCTGTTCAACAACGTGGCCATCTCGATCTTCGGCATCGCGCTGCCGCCCAAGGTCGTCACCGACTTCATCCTGTTCAGCGACCCCAAGGCGCCCGGCGGCAGCGCCATCGCCTGGTCGCTCGCCGCAACGCAGGTGGAGACGACATGAGCCGCAAGAAGAAATCCGCGAAGGCCGTGCCGATCACCGACGCGAAGACGATCGCCGAGTTCGTCGCCGCCGCGAATCGCGATTTCGACCTGCAGCTGCCCGAAAGCTGGCCCGCAGGTAGCGTCGCCGCGGACATCTGGGCGCTGCCGGTGACGGTCAAAGCGACCGAGGACGACGGCGGCTACGTCGCCACCGCCACGAAGGCCTACCCCAACCTCGGCACCGGCGACGCGGCGTTCGAAGGCCGGATCAGCGCCGTGCTGACCCGGACAGGCAACGTCTACCTGCGCAACTACCCCGGCGACGACCCCCTGTCGTCCGCCGGTCCACGCGATCAACCCAAGGAGACCTGACATGGCCAAGAAACCCAGAAGCACCGCGATCACGACCGCGACGGAAGGCGCGCCGAAGGCGACGTTCTCGTTCGGCATGGTCTTCGAGATCAACGGCACCGCCGTCCCGATCTCGACGGCCGACATCGCGCGGATCAAGGAGGAGGGCGTTCAGTTCGCGCTGCCCAAGCCCGTGGTCCTCGGCTCGTTCGCCAACCTCATCAACTGGCTCGAGACGACCTTCAGCGTGACCTTTCCCAGCACCGACGACCTGCCGGAATGGCTGAAGAACATCGTCGATGCGGTCATCAACATGGAGTTCACGGTGCTGGTCTTCCAGCTCGACGTGCCGGGCGAAAAGCGCAAGGACGACCCGGTACGCTACGCGCTGGAAATCGCCGGCACCTTCGTGGGCGAGCCGCTGGCGCCGATCCCGGGCTTCGACTTCCTCAAGATCCAGGGTGGCGTCTTCGGGGTCACCAACATCGCGCCCGCCGTCGAATAGGCGGTCCCGACCCGGCAGAAAGGCGCGGCCATGCCCCGGATCAACTTCGGTGTCGACCTCCAGCTTCTGCTGGAGGCCGAGAAGACCTTCGGTCTCCAGCTGCGCCTCGGCGCAGGCATGGGGCCGACGGCGCTGACGATTGCGCCGGGGCCGACCGAGACGGCCTTCAGCCTGGCGCAGGTGCTGGGCGCGCTGGGCAAGCTGCTCGACCTGCCGGCGCTGCAGACCGTCGCGGATCTGGGCGACGCGGACAAGAACGCCTTCTGGTACCGCTTCTTCCAGGTCAGCATCCTGCCCGAGCTGACGGTCGTGGTGGCGCCGCAGGCAAGCTCGATCCAGGCGCGGCTGATGCTGTACACCCGCCCGACGCGCGATCCCGCGGATTACGGCATCCGCTTCAAGGACAAGCTGCCGCCGTTCATCACGATCGAGCCGGACATCACGCTCTACGACCTTATCATCGGCTACTGGCAGAAGGACGGGCTGGACCTCAAGGCGCGGATCAAGATCTGGCCGCAGGAAACCGAGAACGTGCTGACCGACGGCACCCTTCTGGTGCCCCTGACCGACGAGCCCGCGGGCAAGTCCGAGGTGGTGAAATACCCGTTCCCCAGCCCGAACCAGGGCGGCCAGACCTTCCGCGTCAACTACCTCGGCCTCGGCCAGCGGTTCGGGCCGCCGACCGTGGGGCTCGAATCCGATCCCATCGCCAAGATCTTCGAAGAGCTGAAGAAGCTGCGCAGCAACGACCCCAAGACCGTGCTGAACGCGCTGGTGAAGGACTACTACCAGCCCGACCGCAACTGGTTCTTCGGTGCCGACATCTACGTCAAGGGCTGGCGCGTGCAGGCCCTGTTCAACGACCCCGCGATCTACGGCATCCGGATCACCGCCGACGAGGGCGCCTTCGACGGCTTCAAGTTCGAGATCCTGTACCAGAAGCTGGGGCCCGATTTGGGCGTCTATTACGGCGCGATCTCGATCCCCGAGAAGTACCGCCAGATCAACCTCGGCGCGGTCGCGCTCAAGCTGCCAAGCTTCGAGATCTGGATCTATACCAACGGCGATTTCAAGGTCTCGGTCGGCTGGCCGCGGGGCCCGAACTCGATCGGGTTCGAGATCTACATCTTCATCGGCGGCTGCGCCTTCTACTTCGCCAAGCTGCGCACGGGCTTCAATCCGCGCGCGGCCGAGCCCAAGGTCTACTACGACCCGATCATCGCCTTCGGCCTCGCCATCAAGCTGGGCCTCGGCCGGTCGATCAACGCCGGCGTCTTCCGCGCCGAGCTGAGCCTGACCCTGCAGGGCGTGTTCCAGGGCATCCTCGCCTGGGAGGGCGTCGACCCGAAGCGGCTGGCCTCGCCCGACCCGGGCGTGGCGCGGCAGGCGCGGTGCGATCTGGCCAAGACCGGACCGGTCTCGGGGCCGCCGGACTACTTCTGGTTCTCCGCCACCGTGGGTATCGTCGGAGTGTTGCAGGGCGAGGTCGACCTGAAGATCATCAAGGTCTCGGTCAGCATCCGCCTGTCGATCACCACCGGCCTCGCCTTCGAGACGGGCTATGCCGCCGTCGCCCGTGTCACCGCGCAGGTCTCGGCCGAGGCCAGCGTCCGGATCCTGTTCGTGACCATCAAGGCCAGCTTCTCGCTGACACTGACCGAGACGTTCCAGTTGAGCGACGGGACCGGTGTGGCCAGCATCGACGGCCCGCAGAACGAGAACTTCCAGGGCATCGTCCCGGGCAGGCTGACGACGCGGTCGCAGGCGCTGGCGGCGGTCTACGATCGACGCGCGCTGGTGCC
>NZ_JBELMH010000102.1:0-8757 GCF_042096055.1 Citreimonas sp.
CGGGCCAGCGCGGGCTGGTGCTGATCGACCGTTCGGAGCTGTACAAAGGACGTCCCGTCAAGAGCCTCGTCGAGGGTCTGACGAAGAAGGGCGGCCGGAACAACACCGGACGGATCACCGCACGACGCCGCGGTGGCGGGGCGAAACGCCTCTACCGGATCGTCGATTTCAAGCGGACGAAGTTCGACGTGCAGGGCACCGTTGCCCGCATCGAATACGACCCCAACCGGACCGCCTTCATCGCGCTCATCCAGTACGATGACGGCGAGCAGGCCTACATCCTGGCGCCCCAGCGCCTGGGCATCGGCGACCGCGTGATCGCGTCCGCCAAGGCAGACATCAAGCCGGGCAACTGCATGCCGTTCTCGGGCATGCCGATCGGCACGATCGTCCACAACATCGAGCTGAAGCCCGGCAAGGGCGGCCAGATCGCGCGCGCCGCGGGCACCTACGCCCAGTTCGTCGGCCGTGACGGCGGCTACGCCCAGATCCGCCTGAGCTCGGGCGAACTGCGCATGGTCCGCCAGGAATGCCTCGCCACCGTGGGTGCCGTGTCGAACCCCGACAACAGCAACCAGAACTTCGGCAAGGCCGGCCGCACACGCCATCAAGGCAAGCGTCCTTCGGTCCGCGGCGTCGTCATGAACCCGATCGACCACCCCCATGGTGGTGGTGAGGGTCGGACCTCGGGCGGTCGTCACCCGGTGACCCCGTGGGGCAAGCCGACCAAGGGCAAGCGCACCCGCAACCCCAACAAGGCGTCGCAGAAGCTGATCCTGCGCTCGCGCCACGCCAAGAAGAAAGGGCGCTAAGACATGGCACGCTCTGTTTGGAAGGGCCCCTTCGTCGATGCTTACGTCCTCAAGAAGGCCGAGAAAGCACGCGATTCCGGGCGCAACGAAGTCATCAAGATCTGGTCGCGCCGTTCGACGATCCTGCCGCAGTTCGTGGGTCTCACGTTCGGCGTCTACAACGGGCACAAGCATGTGCCGGTGAACGTGACCGAGGACATGATCGGCCAGAAATTCGGTGAATACTCGCCGACGCGCACCTATTACGGGCACGCGGCCGACAAGAAAGCGAAGAGGAAATAAGCCATGGGCAAGGATAAGAATCCCCGCCGCGTGGCGGACAACGAGGCGATGGCCAAGCTGCGCATGCTGCGCACCAGCCCGCAGAAGCTCAACCTCGTCGCTCAGCTGATCCGCGGCAAGAAGGTCGAGCGCGCTCTGACCGATCTGACCTTCTCGAAGAAGCGGATCTCGGACGACGTGCGCAAGTGCCTGCAATCGGCCATCGCGAACGCCGAGAACAACCATGGCCTGGACGTCGACGAGCTGATCGTCGCCGAGGCCTATGTCGGCAAGAACCTGGTGATGAAGCGCGGACGTCCGCGGGCGCGTGGCAGGTTCGGCCGGATCAACAAGCCGTTCTCGGAAATCACCATCAAGGTGCGCCAGATCGAGGAGCAAGCCTAATGGGTAACAAGACCAATCCGATCGGCATGCGCCTGCAGGTCAACCGTACCTGGGACAGCCGCTGGTTCGCCGACACCAAGGATTACGGTGATCTGCTGCTCGAGGATATTCGCATCCGCGATTTCATCCACGAGGAGGCTAAGCAGGCCGGCATCAGCCGCGTGATCATCGAGCGTCCGCACAAGAAGTGCCGCGTCACGATCCATGCCGGCCGTCCCGGCGTGATCATCGGCAAGAAGGGCGCCGACATCGAGGTGCTGCGCAAGAAGCTGTCGAAGATGACCGACAGCGAGCTGCACCTGAACATCGTCGAGGTCCGCAAGCCGGAGCTGGACGCGCGCCTGGTGGGTGAATCGATCGCCCAGCAGCTCGAGCGCCGGGTGTCGTTCCGCCGTGCCATGAAGCGCGCGGTGCAGAACGCCATGCGCATGGGCGCGCTGGGGATCCGCGTGAACGTCGCCGGCCGTCTCGGCGGTGCCGAGATCGCGCGGACCGAATGGTACCGCGAGGGTCGCGTGCCGCTGCACACGCTGCGTGCCGACATCGACCACGCCGCCATCGACGCCCAGACGCCGTACGGCATCATCGGCATCAAGGTGTGGATCTTCCGCGGCGAGATCATGGATCATGACCCGTCCGCGCATGATCGCCGTGCGCAGGAAATCCAGGACGGTCCGGCCCCGCGTGGCGCCGGTCGCGGCCGCTAAGGAGGGGATGACATGCTTCAACCCAAACGCACCAAGTTCCGCAAGATGCAGAAGGGCCGGATCAAGGGCGAGGCCAAGGGCGGCTCGGACCTGAACTTCGGCACCTTCGGCCTGAAGGCGACCCAGCCCGAGCGCGTCACCGCGCGCCAGATCGAGGCAGCCCGCCGTGCCATGACGCGCCACATGAAGCGTCAGGGCCGCGTCTGGATCCGGATCTTCCCCGACACCCCGATCTCGGCCAAGCCGATCGAGGTCCGCATGGGCAAGGGCAAGGGTTCGGTCGACCGCTGGGCCTGCAAGGTCAAGCCGGGCCGCGTGATGTTCGAGATCGACGGCGTCAGCGAGGAGATCGCCCGCGAGGCGCTGCGCCTCGCGGCCATGAAGCTGCCGATCAAGACGCGCACCGTGGTCCGCGAAGACTGGTAAGCCCGGTCCGAGGGACGTGAACAAGGGCCCCCGGCGCGCATGCGGCGGGGGTCTTTTCGTGTCGGTTTTCGCCAAACGGCAGGAGGATGCAGATGATCGCATGGCTGCGCGTCACCCTCTCGAAGCTCGTGATGCGGGCGAGCGAGCGGGGCAATCCGCTGGCCCGGCGTCTCAACGCCCGGGCGACGCAGAATTACATCGCAAACCTGCCGCCGCATTCGGCGATCGTGCCCGGCCCGTTCGAGGTGCCCGATCTCGACCGCCCGCTGCCCGACAGCGCGCGCGCGCGGCTGTTCGGCGACCACGAACTGGTGCCGCTTGACCCCGCGCCCGTGCGGCCCGATGACCTTCTCGGCCGGCGCGCGGGCGACATCCAAACCGAACTGGGCAGCACCGGCGTGGGCAACCACGGCTTCGTCGGCATCGAGCTGGGCGAGGACTGGCTGATCGTGCCGCTGTATGCCGCCGCGCGGTGGATCGCGGTCGACGGCCGCTTGCTCGAGGACCCCGACCACGCCGCCGCGGGGCGCCCGAAACCGTGGGCGGCCGCGGACGGCTCGGCCCGTGCGCGCCTCGCCGGCGCCACCGTCACCGCCGCGCGGCTGCAGCCGGACGGGATGCGGCTGGAGCTGGACAACGGCGCGCGGATCGAGATCCAGCCCGACCCGGCCGGCCGCCCGCGCATGGAACACGGCGGCCATGCCCGCGCGTTCCTGCCCGAAGACGACCTGGCATCCGCCCTGTTCCTCAGCCCGACGCCCGTGCTGTACACCCTGGGCTGACGCCCGCCGATCCCGATCCCGGAGGAAGACCCATGCCCGACATCCGCTCGCTCTTCGCGACCCGCCTCTACCACGCCAAGCTGTCCGACCACGGCCCCGCGGTGGACAACCGCGAGCTGACCGCGTCGTGCTATTCCATCGCCGAGGACGACGAGGCCGGGCAGGAATGGTGCGAGACCGAGGGTTATCCCGGCTACACCTCGTACGCCTCGCTGACGGACTTGCCGTGGCGCTTCCCGATCTTCGCCGACGTGGTCAAGGCGCTCGACGCGCACGTGGCGGCCTTCGCGAAGGACCTGGAGTTCGACCTCGACGACAAGGCGCTGGTGCTCGAGGACATATGGATCAACGTCCTGCCCGAGGGTGGCAGCCACGGCAGCCACATCCACCCGCACTCGGTCATCTCGGGGACGACCTACGTGCAGATGCCGGGCGGGACCAGCGCGCTGAAGCTCGAGGACCCGCGCCTGCCGATGATGATGGCCGCCCCGGTGCGCAACAAGGGCGCGCGCGAGGAGCTCAAGAGCTTCGTCTACGTGACCCCCGAGGCGGGCGACGTGCTGCTGTGGGAAAGCTGGCTGCGCCACGAGGTGCCGATGAACATGGCCGAGGACGACCGCATCAGCGTCAGCTTCAACTACAAGTGGGAGTGAATCCCGCAGGGCGCCGCGGGGTCTGGCGGACGTTCCGGACCGCGTGAAGACGCGGGGTTGCCAAGTAAAGCGAAGCGGCCTATACGGCCGTTTCATCCACGGACTCCACCGGAATCAGGGTGACCCAGGGCATATGCATGGGGCTCTCCGGTGATGTTGAAAGAAGGAAGGGCGACATGAACGCCAGCGAACTCCGTGACAAGACCCCGGACCAGCTCCGGGACCAGCTTGTCCAGCTCAAGAAGGAGGCCTTCAACCTCCGATTCCAGGCGGCCACCGGCCAGTCGGAAAACACCGCGCGCATGCGCGTCGTCCGTCGCGACGTCGCCCGCGTGAAGACGATCCTGAACGAAAAGGCGGCCGCGACCGCAACGGAGGCGTAAGACAATGCCCAAGCGTATCCTGCAAGGCACCGTCACCTCGACCGCCAACGCCCAGACCGTGACCGTCCTGGTCGAGCGCCGCTTCAAGCATCCGATGATGCAGAAGACCGTCAAGCGCACCAAGAAATACCGCGCCCATGACGAGGCCGGCAGCTACTCCGTGGGCGACACCGTCCGCATCATCGAATGCGCGCCCCGGTCCAAGACCAAACGCTGGGAGGTGGTCGCGGAGTAATCCGCGCCCCCCATACCGGTTTACGAAACCCCGGGGTCAATGTCCCAGTGAAGGGCGGCCCCGGAAGTCGGGAGACACCACATGATCCAGATGCAGACCAATCTGGATGTCGCTGACAATTCCGGAGCCCGGAAGGTTCAGTGCATCAAGGTCCTCGGCGGCTCGCACCGCCGCTACGCATCGGTCGGCGACATCATCGTCGTTTCCGTCAAGGAGGCCATTCCGCGCGGCCGCGTGAAGAAGGGCGACGTCCGCAAGGCCGTCGTCGTGCGCACCGCCAAGGAAGTCCGCCGCGAGGACGGGACCGCGATCCGCTTCGACCGCAACGCAGCCGTCATCCTCAACAACGCGAACGAGCCCGTCGGCACCCGTATCTTCGGCCCGGTGGTTCGCGAGCTGCGTGCCAAGAACTTCATGAAGATCATCTCGCTTGCTCCGGAGGTGCTGTGATGGCTGCCAAACTGCGCAAGGGTGACAAGGTCATCGTCCTGGCCGGCAAGGACAAGGGCAAGACCGGCGAGATCAGCCGCGTCATGCCGACCGAAGGCAAGGCCGTGGTCGAGGGCGTGAACATCGCCATCCGCCACACCAAGCAGAGCCAGTCGAACCAGGGCGGCCGCATTCCGCAGGCCCAGCCGATCGACCTGTCGAACCTCGCCCTCGTCGATGCCAACGGCAAGCCGACGCGCGTGGGCTTCCGCATCGAAGGGGACAAGAAGGTCCGCTTCGCCAAGACCACGGGGGACGTGATCGATGCTTGATACGGCAAACTACACGCCGCGCCTCAAGGCGCAGTTCCGCGACGAGATCAAGGCCAAGCTCAAGGAAGAGTTCGGCTATGGCAACGACATGCAGGTCCCGCGCCTGGACAAGATCGTGCTGAACATCGGCTGCGGTGCCGAGGCGGTCCGCGATTCCAAGAAGGCCAAGTCGGCCGTCGAGGATCTGACCCGCATCTCGGGCCAGCAGGCCGTCGCGACGATGGCGAAGAAGTCGATCGCCGGCTTCCGCGTCCGCGAGGAAATGCCGCTGGGTGCCAAGGTGACCCTGCGCGGCGACCGGATGTACGAATTCCTCGACCGCCTGATCACCATCGCGATGCCCCGCGTCCGCGACTTCCGCGGCGTGAAGCCCAGCTTCGACGGCCGTGGCAACTTTGCCATGGGTTTGAAAGAGCACATCGTGTTTCCCGAGATCGACTTCGACAAGGTCGACGAGGTCTGGGGCATGGACATCATCATCACCACCACCGCGAGCACCGACGCGGAAGCCAAGGCGCTGTTGAAGCATTTCAACATGCCCTTCAACGCCTGAGGGAGCCGAGAATCATGGCCAAGAAAGCAATGATCGAACGCGAGAAGAAGCGTCAGCGGCTGGTGGAGAAGTACGCCGCCAAGCGCGCCGCGCTGAAGGAATTCGCGAACGACGAAAGCAAGCCGATGGAAGAGCGCTTCAAGGCGCGCCTCGAGCTTGCCAAACTGCCGCGCAACTCGTCGCCGACGCGTCTGCACAACCGCTGCCAGCTGACCGGGCGTCCGCACGCCTACTACCGCAAGCTGAAGATCAGCCGGATCATGCTGCGCAACCTCGGCTCGACGGGGCAGCTGCCCGGCGTCGTGAAGTCCAGCTGGTAAGGGAGGGCATGGTATGAACGATCCTATCGGCGATATGCTCACCCGTATCCGCAACGCGCAGATGCGCGGCAAGTCGACCACGTCGACGCCGGCATCGAAGCTGCGGGGCTGGGTGCTCGACGTTCTCGCGGACGAAGGCTACATCCGCGGCTACGAGAAGACGACCGACGTGAACGGTCACCCCGCGTTCGAGATCTCGCTCAAGTACTTCGACGGCACGCCCGTCATCCGCGAGGTCAAGCGCGTCTCGAAGCCCGGCCGCCGCGTGTACATGAGCGTTAAGGACATCCCGCAGGTCCGTCAGGGCTTGGGTGTGTCGATTGTCAGCACGTCCAAGGGCGTGATGTCGGATGCCAGCGCCCGCGCCGCCAATATCGGCGGCGAGGTGCTCTGCACCGTATTCTGAGGAGGGCTTAGGTATGTCTCGTATTGGGAAGAAACCGGTCGATATGCCCTCTGGCGTCAGCGCGTCGGTGTCGGGTCAGACGATCGAGGTGAAGGGCCCCAAGGGCACGCAGAAATTCACCGCGACCGACGACGTGACCATCGTCGTCGAGGGCGAGGCCATTTCGGTGACGCCGCGCGGCAAGTCGAAGCGCGCGCGCCAGCAGTGGGGGATGTCGCGCACGATCGTGGCGAACCTGGTGCACGGGGTTCAGAACACCTTCAAGAAAGAGCTCGAGATCCAGGGCGTCGGTTACCGCGCGCAGGTCCAGGGCAACGTCCTGAAGCTGAACCTTGGCTACAGCCACGACGTCGACTTCGCGATTCCGCAGGGTGTCACGATCACCTGCCCGCGGCCGACGGAGATCATCGTCGAAGGCCACGACAAGCAGGTGGTCGGCGAGATCGCGGCGAACATCCGCGACTGGCGCCGGCCGGAGCCGTACAAGGGGAAGGGTATCCGCTACAAGGGCGAGTACATCTTCCAGAAGGAAGGCAAGAAGAAGTAAGGACGCGACAGATGGCAAACAACAAACGTCAGCTGTTCCAGAAGCGCCGCCTGCGTGTCCGGAACAAGCTTCGGAAGACCAACGCGGGACGCGTTCGTCTTTCGGTTCACCGCTCGAACAAGAACATCAGCGTTCAGCTGATCGACGACGTTCAGGGCAAGACCCTCGCCGCCGCCTCCACGATGGAGAAGGATCTCGGCCTGGTCGGACAGAACAACGTCGAGGCGGCCGCCAAGATCGGCGCCGCGATCGCCGAGCGTGCCAAGGCCGCCGGCGTGACGGAGGCGTATTTCGACCGCGGCGGGTTCCTGTACCACGGTCGCGTCAAGGCCCTGGCCGACGCGGCCCGCGAAGGCGGTCTGAAGATCTGATGGTTCGGGGCCGGCATCGTCCGGCCCCTTCCACTGCAATGACGGGGCCGGTTGCGGCCCTTCATGGTGTAGGCGGCCGGACCCGGTAAGGGCAGGGCGCCTCGATGATCCGGGGGCGCGCGTGCGCGGCCCACCATGGATCGGGAACAAACGGCGCGAAGCGCGCCCGATATATGAGGACTTGCCGCATGGCAGAGAGAGACAACCGCCGGGGTGGTCGCCGCGACCGCGACGAGAACCCGGAATTCGCCGATCGCCTGGTCGCGATCAACCGCGTGTCGAAGACCGTCAAGGGCGGCAAGCGCTTCGGGTTCGCCGCGCTCGTCGTCGTGGGCGACCAGAAGGGCCGCGTCGGCTTCGGCAAGGGCAAGGCCAAGGAGGTCCCCGAGGCCATCCGCAAGGCCACCGAGCAGGCGAAGCGCAAGATGATCCGCGTGCCGCTGCGCGAAGGCCGCACGCTGCACCATGACGGCAAGGGCCACGCCGGCGCCGGCAAGGTCACGCTGCGCACCGCGCCGCAGGGTACCGGCATCATCGCCGGCGGCCCGATGCGCGCCGTGTTCGAGATGCTGGGCGTTCAGGACGTGGTCGCCAAGTCGACCGGGTCGCAGAACCCCTACGCGATGATCCACGCGACGCTCGACGCGCTGCAGAACCAGAACTCGCCGCGCATGGTCGCGCAGCGCCGGGGCAAGAAGGTCGTCGACATTCTGCCCAAGCGCGACGAGGCCCCGGCCTCGGGCGATCCGCAAACCCAGCTGGCCGAGGAGGCTTAATCCATGGCGAAGACCATCGTCGTCAAGCAGATCGGTAGCCCGATCCGCCGGCCCGCCAAGCAGCGCGAGACGCTGATCGGCCTGGGCCTGAACAAGATGCACAAGACCCGCGAGCTCGAGGACACTCCTTCGGTCCGCGGCATGATCAACAAGATCCCGCACCTGGTCGAGATCGTCGAAGAGCGCGGCTGAGGCCAAGCCTTCGGTTGGATACGGAAAGGCCCCCGCATCGCGCGGGGGCCTTTTTCGTTTCCGTGGTTCGACGGGGCCGGTGGCTCAGTGGCAATGCAGCGGCTGTGAGCCCGCGTGGCAGCATTGTCCGGGCGGCGAGCTCTTGCGGCAGCCGCCGCTGTGCGACA
>NZ_JBELMH010000103.1:0-4417 GCF_042096055.1 Citreimonas sp.
TTCGTCGCCGCGACGATCGGCCTGGTGCAGACCGACATCAAGCGCGTGATCGCCTATTCGACCATGTCGCAGCTGGGCTACATGTTCGTGGCGGCGGGCGTCGGCGTCTACTCGGTCGCGATGTTCCACCTGTTCACGCACGCCTTCTTCAAGGCGATGCTGTTCCTCGGCGCGGGCTCGGTCATCCACGGGATGCACCACGAGCAGGACATGCGGAACTACGGCGGCCTGCGCAAGAAGCTGCCCTACACGTTCTGGGCGATGCTGATCGGCACGCTGGCGATCACCGGCGTGGGCATCCCGCTGACGCATATCGGCTTTGCCGGCTTCCTGTCCAAGGATGCGGTGATCGAGAGCGCCTGGGCCGGCACCGGCGGCGGCTACGCCTTCTGGATGCTGGTCATCGCGGCGCTGTTCACCAGCTTCTATTCCTGGCGGCTGATGTTCCTGACCTTCTGGGGCACCCCGCGAGGGGACCGCCACACGCACGAGCACGCGCATGAAAGCCCGATGGTCATGCTGGTGCCGCTGGGCGTGCTGGCGGTGGGCTCGGTCTTCGCGGGCATGGTCTGGTACAACAGCTTCTTCGGCGACCATGCCAGCGTGAACCGCTTCTTCGGCGTGCCCGTCGCCCATGCCGAGGAATCGGCCGAGGCCGATCACGGCGAGGGCGTCGGCGAGGCGGTCGAGGAACTGGCCGAAGGCGACGTCGAAGGCGCGGGCGAGGCCGTGACCGAGCCCACCGACGCCCATGGCGACGCGGGCGAGGGCGAGTACGCCGGCGACTACCCGGCCCCGGGCGAGGGCGCGATCTACATGGCGCCCGACAACCACGTGATGGACGACGCGCACCACGCGCCGGTCTGGGTCAAGGTGGCGCCGTTCGTCGCCATGCTGATCGGCTTCCTGACGGCGGTGTGGTTCTACATCCTGCAGCCGAGCGTGCCCGGACGGCTGGCCGCCAGCCAGCGGCCGATGTACCTGTTCCTGCTCAACAAGTGGTATTTCGACGAGATCTACGACTTCGCCTTCGTGCGGCCCGCCAAGGGGCTGGGCCGGCTGCTGTGGCGGCGCGGCGACGGCGCGGTCATCGACGGCTCGATCAACGGGCTGGCGATGGGCATCGTGCCGTTCTTCACCCGCCTCGCGGGGCGGGCGCAGTCGGGATACATCTTCACCTATGCCTTCGCGATGGTGATCGGCATCGCGATCCTGATCACCTGGATGACGCTTTCGGGGGGCGGCAACTAATGGACAACCTGCTTTCCATCGTCACCTTCCTGCCCGCGCTCGCGGCGCTGATCCTGGCGCTGTTCCTGCGCGGCGGGGACGCGGCCGCGGACCGCAACGCCAAGTGGCTGGCGCTGATCGCGACCACGGCGACCTTCGTGGTGTCGCTGTTCATCCTGTTCCAGTTCGACGCCGGCAACCCCGGCTTCCAGATGGTCGAGCAGGGCGACTGGCTGCTGGGCCTGCAGTACAAGATGGGCGTCGACGGGATCAGCGTGCTGTTCGTGCTGCTGACCACGTTCATCATGCCGCTGGTCATCGCCGCGAGCTGGGAGGTCACGTCCCGCGTCAAGGAATACATGATCGCGTTCCTGATGCTCGAGACGCTGATGCTGGGCGTGTTCATGGCGCTCGACCTGGTGCTGTTCTACCTGTTCTTCGAGGCGTCGCTGATCCCGATGTTCCTGATCATCGGCATCTGGGGCGGCAAGGACCGGATCTACGCCTCGTTCAAGTTCTTCCTCTACACCTTCCTCGGCTCGGTGCTGATGCTGGTGGCGATGGTGGCGATGTACGCCGACGCCGGCACCACCGACATCGCGGTGCTGCTGGACCACAACTTCTCGTCCGCGGGGTTCGAGCTGCTGGGCGTGCAGGTGATCGGCGGCATGCAGACGCTGCTGTTCCTGGCGTTCTTCGCGTCCTTCGCGGTCAAGATGCCCATGTGGCCGGTGCACACCTGGCTGCCGGACGCGCACGTGCAGGCGCCCACGGCGGGCTCGGTCGTGCTGGCGGCGATCCTGCTGAAGATGGGCGGCTACGGCTTCCTGCGCTTCTCGCTGCCGATGTTCCCGGTGGGCTCCGAGGTCATGGCGCCGCTGGTGTGGACGCTGTCGGTGATCGCGATCGTCTACACCTCGCTGGTGGCGCTGGTGCAGGAGGACATGAAGAAGCTGATCGCCTATTCGTCGGTCGCGCACATGGGCTTCGTCACGATGGGGATCTTCGCGGCGAACCAGCAGGGCATCGACGGCGCGATCTTCCAGATGATCAGCCACGGCTTCATCTCGGGCGCGCTGTTCCTCTGCGTGGGCGTGGTCTACGACCGGATGCACACGCGCGACATCGACGCCTATGGCGGCCTCGTGAACCGGATGCCGGCCTACGCGCTGGTGTTCATGCTGTTCACCATGGCCAACGTGGGCCTGCCGGGCACCTCGGGCTTCGTGGGCGAATTCCTGACGCTGATGGGCATCTTCCAGGTCAACACCTGGGTCGCGGCGGGCGCCGCGCTCGGCGTGATCCTGTCGGCGGCCTACGCGCTGTGGCTGTACCGCCGCGTCGTCATGGGTGACCTGATCAAGGCGAGCCTGAAGACCATCACCGACATGACCCGCCGCGAGAAGGCGATCTTCGCGCCGCTGGTGGCCGCGACGCTGATCTTCGGGGTCTATCCGGCGCCGATCCTCGACCGGATCGGGCCCAGCGTCACCGAGCTGGTGGCGCGCTACGACACCGCGCTGGCCGAGGCGGGGCACGCCACGCGCACGGCGCAGGCCGACATCGCGCATGACGCAGGCGGCGAAGGCGAAGCAGAAGGAGCGTCCGAATGATCGGGGCCGACCTCACCATCATCGTGCCGGAAATCGTGCTGTCGCTGTTCGCGATGGCGGCGCTTCTGGTCGCGGTCTACACCGGCAAGGACAAGCTGGCGCCGGTCCTGCTGTGGGCCACCGCGGCGGTGTTCCTGGCTCTGGCGCTGTGGATCGGCACCACCGGCACGACCACGCGGCTGGGCTTCAGCGGCATGTTCGTCGACGACGGATTTTCGCGCTTCGCCAAGGTCACGATCCTGACCGCCGCGGCCGCCGTGCTGCTGATGTCCGAGGGCTACATGGCCCGCCGCGGCCTGCTGCGGTTCGAGTATCCGCTGCTGGTGGCGCTGGCCGTCGTCGGCATGATGGTCATGGTCAGCGCGGGCGACCTGATGGCGCTCTACATGGGGCTCGAGCTGCAGTCGCTGGCGCTTTACGTGATCGCGTCGCTGCGCCGCGAAAGCCCGAAATCGACCGAGGCGGGCCTGAAGTACTTCGTGCTGGGCGCGCTGAGCTCGGGCCTGCTGCTTTATGGCGCGTCGCTGATCTACGGCTATTCGGGCACCACGACCTTCGCGGGCATCGTGCGCACGGCGACCGACGGCGACATCTCGCTGGGACTGCTGATCGGGCTCGTGCTGCTGATCTCGGGTCTGGCGTTCAAGGTCTCGGCGGTGCCGTTCCACATGTGGACCCCGGACGTCTACGAGGGCGCGCCGACCCCGGTCACGGCGTTCTTCGCCACCGCGCCCAAGGTCGCCGCCATGGCGCTGCTGGCGCGGGTGCTGCACGACGCCTTCGGCGGCGTGGTCGGCCAGTGGCAGCAGGTGATCGCGCTGATCGCGGTGCTGTCGATGTTCTGGGGCAGCATCGCCGCGATTGGCCAGCGCGACATCAAGCGCCTGATGGCCTATTCGTCGATCGCGCATATGGGCTACGCGCTGATGGGCCTCGCCTCGGGCACCGTTCTGGGCGTGCAGGCGATGCTGATCTACATGGCCATCTATGTCGCGATGAACGTCGGCACCTTCGCCTTCATCCTGTCGATGGAGCGTGACGGCCAGCCGGTGACGGATATCCGCGCGCTGAACATGTACGCGCGCCACGCGCCCGGAAAGGCGCTGGCGGTGCTGGTGCTGATGTTCAGCCTGGCCGGCGTGCCGCCGCTGGTGGGATTCTTCGGCAAGCTCTATGTGCTGCGCGCCGCCTACGAGGGCGGGCTGATCTGGCTGGCGCTGGCCGGCATGATCGCCAGCGTCATCGGCGCCTTCTACTACCTGCGGATCGTCTACTACATGTATTTCGGCGAGGATCGCGAGGACGGCCTCGATGCCGGCCGCTCGCCGGTGCTGTGGGGCTTCCTGATGGTATCGGCGGTGGTGATGGTCGTGGGCGTGGTGAACCTGTTCGGGATCGAGGGCGCCGCGCAGGCGGCGGCGGCGACGCTTGTCCAGTAACGGCAACGCAGTCCGGTTGGAAAACGGTGACGCGCCTTCGGCGCGTCGCTTTTTTTGGGCAAGAGGCAAGGGGCGCTGCCCCTTCTGCGCGTGCCGCGCATTCATCCCCGGGATATTTCCGGACCAAAGAAGCAT
>NZ_JBELMH010000103.1:4517-8670 GCF_042096055.1 Citreimonas sp.
CCTTCTGCGCGTGCCGCGCATTCATCCCCGGGATATTTCCGGACCAAAGAAGCATTGCTGGGGGCGCTCGTGGGCTGGCCTGACGGGTACGAGCGGCGCGTTCTGGACGAGGTCGACAGCACGATGGCCGAGGCCGCGCGCGTGGCCGATGCGCTTGCGGGTCCGCAATGGATCATGGCGCGGCGGCAGAGCGCGGCGCGCGGCCGGCGCGGGCGGGCCTGGCGCGATGCGGGCGGCAACTTGGCCGCGACGCTGGTGATGCGGCCCGTGGGCGGGCCGGGGCAGGCGGCGCTGCGGTCCTTCACCGCGGCCCTGGCGCTGCGCGACGCCTGCGTGACGCAGACCGGCGCGCCCGAGGCCTTCGCGCTGAAATGGCCCAACGACGTGCTAGTGAACGGCGGCAAGGCGGCCGGAATCCTGCTGGAAACCCTGGGCGCGCGGGGCGGCTCGCTAGCGGTGGGCGTGGGCGTCAACCTGATCTCGGCGCCCGGCGCGGACGCGGTCGAGCCGGGCGCGGTGCCGCCGGTGAGCCTGCTGGCCGAGACCGGGCAGCGCATCGAACCCGACGCGATGCTGGACGCTCTGGCCGCGTCCTTCGCCGCCTGGGAGGAGCGCCTGGTCACCTACGGCTTCGCCCCCGTGCGTGCGGCCTGGCTGGCCCACGCGGCGCGACTGGGCGAGACGGTGACCGCGCGGCTGCCGCGCGAGAGCGTTGACGGGATTTTCGAGACGGTGGACGACACCGGCGCGATCGTTCTAAAGACCGCGCAAGGCCGCCGCGCCATCGCCGCGGCCGACATCTTTTTCTGAGGGAGCGGCGGGCATGCTTCTGGCAATCGATTGCGGGAACACCAACACCGTGTTCTCGATCTGGGACGGGACGCGGTTCCTGGCCACCTGGCGCACCTCGACCGAGCATCAGCGCACGGCCGACCAGTACTATGTCTGGCTGTCGACGCTGATGAAGCTGCAGCACATCGAGGCCGACATCACCGACGTGATCATCAGCTCGACCGTGCCGCGGGTGGTGTTCAACCTGCGCGTGCTGGCCGACCGGTATTTCCGCACGCGCCCCATGGTGGTGGGCAAGCCCGATTGCGCGCTGCCGGTGGCGGTGCGCGTCGACGCGGGCACACAGGTGGGTCCCGACCGGCTGGTCAACACGGTGGCGGGCTACGACCTGCACGGCGGCGACCTGATCGTGGTCGATTTCGGCACCGCGACCACCTTCGACGTGGTCGCCAAGGACGGCGCCTACGAGGGCGGGGTGATCGCGCCGGGCGTGAACCTCAGCCTCGAGGCACTGCACCAGGCGGCGGCGGCGCTGCCGCATGTGGACATCTCGAAGCCGCAGCGCGTGGTGGGCACCAACACGGTGGCCTGCATGCAATCCGGCGTCTTCTGGGGCTACGTCGGCCTCGTGCGCGAGATCTGCGCACGCATCAAGGCCGAGCGCGGCACGCCCATGAAGATCATAGCGACCGGCGGGCTGGCGCCGTTGTTCCAGCAGAGCGAAGAGCTTTTCGACCACTACCACGACGACTTGACGATGCACGGGCTGACCGTGATCCACGATTACAACATGAGGGCTGCATGCGCGGTGAACGTCTGATCTATCTACCCCTCGGGGGTGCCGGCGAGATCGGCATGAACTGCTACGTCTACGGCTACGGCAAACCCGGCGAGGAGCGGCTGATCGTCGTCGACCTGGGCGTGACCTTTCCCGACATGGACGGCACGCCGGGGGTGGACCTGATCCTGCCCGACATCACCTGGCTGAAGGAAAACCGCAACCGCATCGACGCGGTGTTCATCACCCACGCGCACGAGGATCACGTGGGCGCCGTGGGCCACACGTTCGAGCAATTGGGCGCGCCGATCTACGCGCGGCCCTTCACGGCGAACATCGCGCGCCACAAGCTGGCGGAGTACGGGCTGGGGCCGAAGACGGTCAGGACCTGCTCGCCCTGGCCGCAGACCACGCAGGCCGGGCCGTTCACGGTGGGCTTCCTGCCGATCTCGCACTCGATCCCCGAGGCGAGCGCGCTGGTCATCGACACGCCCGAGGGTCGGGTGATCCACACCGGCGACTTCAAGCTGGACACGACACCCCTGGTGGGCGAGCCGTGGGACCCCGCGCTCTGGGCCGAGGTGTCCAAGCCCGGCGTCAAGGCGCTTGTCTGCGACAGCACCAACGTCTTCAGCAAGCATCCCGGCCGGTCCGAGGCCACCGTCGGCCCCGCGGTCGAGCGGCTGGTGGCCGAGGCGCGCCACATGGTCGTCGCCACCACCTTCGCCAGCAACGTGGCGCGGGTGAAGACGCTTGCCGATGCCGGCGTGCGCGCGGGCCGCTCGGTCTGCCTGATGGGCCGGGCCATGCGCCGGATGATCGAGGCCGGCGTCGAGACCGGCGTGCTGACCGATTTCCCCAGCACGGTGCCGATGGAGGACGCGGGCAACATCCCGCGCGAGAACCTGATGCTGATCGTCACCGGCAGCCAGGGCGAGCGGCGCGCCGCCAGCGCCCAGCTGGCGCGCGGCAAGTACAACGGGATCGAGCTGAAGGACGGCGACCTGTTCCTGTTCTCGTCCAAGACCATTCCCGGCAACGAGAAGGGCGTCATCCGCATCATGAACATGCTGTCGGAAAAGGGCGTCGATGTGGTCGACGACAACGACGGCATGTACCACGTCTCGGGGCACGCCAACCGGCCGGATCTGGAAACCGTGCAGGACATCGTGCAGCCGCAGATCGTGGTGCCGATGCACGGCGAACACCGCCACCTGCGCGAGATGGTGAAGCTCTCCGAGGCGCGCGGCCGCGCGGGCGTTCTGGCGGTCAACGGGATGATGGTCGACCTGTCGGGCAACAAGCCCGAGATCGCCGAGTATATCGAGACCGGGCGCACCTATCTCGACGGGACGGTGCAGGTGGGCGCGCTGGACGGCATCGTGCGCGACCGCATCCGGATGGCGCTGAACGGCCACGTGACCGTCACCGTCATCATCGACGAGGACGAGACGCCGCTGGGCGATCCCTGGTGCGACCCGATGGGCCTGGCCGAGGAAGGCCGCTCGCGCGTGCCGCTGGTCGATGTGCTCGAAGAGGACCTGAGCCAGTTCATGGGACGCGCCAACGGCAAGACCATCAAGGACGATGCCAAGCTCGAGGAAGGGCTGCGCCGCGTGGTGCGCCAGACCTGCATGAACGAGATCGGCAAGAAGCCCGAGGTGACGGTGGTCGTCAGCCGGCTGTCCTAGGCCGATGGTGCCGGTCGTCTTCGACCTCGACGGCACGCTGGTCGACTCGCTGCCCGGGATCGCCTGGGCGGCGAACACGCTGCTGGAAGACCGCGACCGCCCGGCGCTGCCGCAGGCGACGATCGGCAGTTTCGTGGGACTGGGTGAGCGCGTGTTCCTCGACCGGCTGATCGCGGCGGGCGGGCTCGACCCGGCCGAGGACGCGGCGCTGATGGCGCGGTTCCTCGACCTCTACCGCGCCGCGGCCGACCGCACCACGCTGTTTCCCGGCGCACGCGGCGCGCTCGTGGCGCTGCGTGCCGACGGTGTGCCGCTGGGCCTGTGCACGAACAAGCCGTCGGGGCCGCTCGACGCGGTACTCGACGCGCTCGACCTGCGCGGGCTCTTCGGCGCCATCGTGGCGGGGGACACGCTGCCGGTGCGCAAGCCCGACCCGGCGCCGCTGCACCGCGCCTTCGAGGCATTGGGCGGCGCAGGCATCTACGTGGGTGACAACGGCGTCGATGCCCAGACGGCGTCGCGCGCGCAGGTGCCGTTCTGGCTGTTCACCGAAGGCATCCGGCAGGAGCCGCTGGCCGAGATCCCGCACGACCGCGCCTTCGACGATTTCGCATATTTTGCAGACCTCTACCGTGCGACCTTCGCCTGATTGCACATGCCGGCGGCTTCTTTGGTCCGCAAGTATCCCCGCCGGAGGCCCCGGTCGCCGCGGGCACCACGCCGGCCATCGCGCACGTCTTCGACATCTCCGACGGTTCTTGCAACCGTGCCGCCATGGAATAGTTGGTCCGCAGACGCAAACCGAAGGAAAGGGACATCGACATGATCAACAAGAGCGGATCCGCCAACTGGAAGGGTGGCCTGAAGGACGGCACCGGCACGGTCTCGACCG
>NZ_JBELMH010000104.1:0-8652 GCF_042096055.1 Citreimonas sp.
TTCACCTGGACCGAGCATGGCGGGCCGCCGGTGTCCGGCCCGCCCGAGCGCAGCGGCTTCGGCTCGCGCCTGATCGAGCGGACGCTGGCCTACGAGCTGGGCGGCGCGGTGAGCCTGGATTTCGCACCCGACGGCCTGCGGGCGGTGCTGGACCTGCCGATGAACCGGCTGCGCGCGCGGCGGGCGTGGCAGCAGCGGTCGCACGTGCTGGACGGGGCTGCGCGGGGCGCGGTGCCGCCCTCGCTGACCGGCAAGAGGATCCTGGTGGCCGAGGACGAGGAATTCGTCGCCGACGAGACCGCCGTCGCGCTGCGCGGCGCGGGCTGCGAGGTGGTGGGGCCGATGCCGACGCTGGAGATGGCGCTGAAGGCGGCGGTGTCCGAGCCGCTCGACGCGGCGGTGCTGGACATCAACCTGGGCGGAGAGCTGATCTGGCCGGTGGCGCTGGCGCTCGAGGCGCGCGGCATCCCGATCGTGTTCGCCACCGGCTACGCGCGCACCTTCCCGGCGCCCGCGCGCTTCGCCGACGCGCCGTGGATCGAGAAGCCGCTGCTGCCGCAGAGGCTGGTGGCGGCGGTGGCGTCGCTGGTGGGCGCCGGGGGCGACGGCGCGGGCTGACGCGCCGCCGGCCGCGTCAGGCGTCGGGGACGAGGAAGACCGTCGCCAGCGGCGGCAGCTTCAGCGACAGCGACGCCGGATAGCCGTGCAATCCCTCGTCCGAGGCCTGCAACGTGCCCGCGTTGGCCACGCCCGAGCCGCCGTAATCCGCCGCGTCGCTGTTGAGCGCCTCGCGCCACGTGCCGGCCCGGGGCACGCCGATGCCGTAGGCGTCGTGCGGGACGGGCGACATGTTGCAGACCGCCACCACGGGCCGGGCGTCGTCCTTGCCGTAGCGGACGAAGGAGAAGACGTTGTTGTCGGTGTCCCCGCCCTCGATCCAGGCGAAGCCCTCGGGCGCGCAATCGCGCTGGTGCAGGCCCGGCTCGGCCCGGTAGAGCGCGTTGAGGTCGCGCACCAGCTTGCGCAGGCCGTCGTGCATCGGATCGTCGAGCAGGTGCCAGTCGAGCGACTGGTCGTGGTTCCACTCGCGCTCCTGCCCGAACTCGCTGCCCATGAAGAGCAGCTTCTTGCCCGGATGGCCCCACATGAAGCCGTAATAGGCCCGCAGGTTCGCGAATTTCTGCCAGCGGTCGCCGGGCATCTTGCCCAGCATCGAACCCTTGCCGTGCACCACCTCGTCGTGGCTGAGCGGCAGCACGAAGTTCTCGGAGAAGGCGTAGTGCAGTCCGAAGGTCATCTCGTGGTGGTGATACTTCCGGTGGATGGGATCCTGGCGCATGTATTCCAGCGTGTCGTGCATCCAGCCCATGTTCCACTTGAAGTCGAAGCCCAGGCCGCCCTCGCTGACGGGGCGCGACACGCCGGGCCAGGCGGTGCTTTCCTCGGCGATGGTCAGCGAACGGGGCGCGTAGCCGCGCACGGTCTCGTTCACGCCCTTGAGGAAGTCGATCGCGTCGAGGTTCTCGCGTCCGCCGTAGCGGTTGGGGATCCATTCGCCGTCGTTGCGGGAATAGTCGAGGTAGAGCATCGACGCGACCGCATCGACGCGCAGGGCGTCCACGTGCAGTTCCTTCAGCCAGTAGGTCGCCGAGGCGCGCAGGAAATTCGCCACCTCGCGCCGGCCGAAATTGTAGATCAGCGTGTTCCAGTCCTGGTGGAAGCCTTGGCGCGGGTCGGCATGTTCATAAAGCGCGGTGCCGTCGAACTGGCCCAGCCCGTGCGGGTCCTCGGGGAAGTGCGCCGGCACCCAGTCGACGATGACGCCGATGCCGGCGTTATGCAGCCGGTCGACCATCGCGGCGAAGTCCTCGGGCGTGCCGAAGCGCGACGTGGGCGCGAAGAGGCCCACCGGCTGGTAGCCCCAGGACCCCGAGAACGGGTGTTCGCTGACCGGCAGGAATTCCACGTGGGTAAAGCCCATCCCGGTCGCGTAGGCGATAAGCTCGGCGCCCATCGCCTCGTAGTTCAGCATCGTGTCGCCGTCGCCGCGCCGCCAGCTGCCGGGATGCACCTCGTAGATCGAGATGGGCTGCTCGCGCTGATCGATGTCCTGCGCCGCGAACCAGCCGTCATCGGTCCATTCGTGGCGCAGCATGCCGTGCACGACCGACGCCGTCTGGGGCGGCAGCTCGGCCCGGAAACCCACCGGGTCGGCCTTGAGCGGCTGCAGGTGGCCGTAGGCGCCCACGATCTCGTACTTGTAGATCTCGCCGCGGCCGATGCCGGGCAGGAAGATCTCCCACACGCCGGTGGCGCCGCGGCGGCGCATGGCGTGGCGGCGGCCGTCCCAGGCGTTGAAATGGCCCACGACCGAGACGCGGCGCGCGTTCGGCGCCCAGACGGCGAAGGCGGTGCCCTCGACGCCGCCATGGGTGACGGTGTGCGCGCCGAGCTTCTGGTAGAGCTCCTCGTGCCGGCCCTCGGCCAGCAGGTATTCGTCCATCTCGCCCAGCCAGGGGCCGAAGGAATAGGGGTCGGTGATGTCCCATTCGTGGCCCACGGCGTTGCGCATCTTCAGGCGGTACTCGAACCGGTCCTTTTGACCCGACAGCGGCGCGTGGAAGAAGCCTTCGGCGTCGATGCGGTGCAGTTCGGCCACCGGCGCGCCGGCCTTGTCGCAGACCGTGACCTGCGTCGCGTCGGGCGCGAAGACGTTGACGGTGACGGGGCCGCCCTCGGGCGCGTGCATGCCCAGCACGCGGAATGGGTCGCCGTTCTGTCCGCGCAGGATCGACTCGATCTCGGCGGCGGGCGGAGCGGTGTCGGGGTAGCTGGTCTGTGTCACGTGTCAGGTCCCATCGTCGATCAGTGCCAGAAGTCCGCGCAGCGGGATTTCCACCCAGTCGGGCCGCATGGCCATTTCGTAGGCCACCTCGTAGGCGGCTTTCTGGATCAGGAAGAAATCGAGCAGCGCGCGTTCGAAGTCGGGGTCGACGGGGTGTACCCGCGCGCCCTGCATCGTGTCGCGGTAGGCCGCGAGGAAGGTGCCGGCGGTGGCCTCGCGCCAGCCGTCGACGCCGGCCAGCGTCTGCTGCGGGTCGGCGCCCAGCTCGATCCGGCGGCGGGCCGTCGACCACAGGGCGTAGTCGAAGCTGCGCAACATGCCGGCCACGTCGCGCAACGGAGAGGTCTTGGCGGTGCGCTCGGCCAGGGTGCGCGTGGGCTCGCCCTCGAAGTCGATGATCATCACGTCGGTCTGCACCACCAGCACCTGGCCCAGGTGATAGTCGCCGTGGATGCGCGACAGGCCGCCCGAGGGCGTCGCGGTTTTCAGGCGCGAGACGTGGTCGAGCAGGCGCTGGCGGCGTTCCAGCAGGCGTTCGGCCAGCGCGCGGCCCACGTCGGTCAGCGCGTCGAGACGCCCCTGCAGGCGGTCGAGCGTGCCGGTGACCTCGCCCATGACCTCGTCGACCATGCGGTCGAGATCAGGCTTGCCCAGGTCCTGCGGGCCGAAGGCCGACCCCTCGGCGCCGCTGGAGAGCGCGCGGTGCAGCTCGGCCGTGCGGCGGCCCAGCACCTCGCCCAGGTCGAGCGGCCCGCCCATGACGACCTCGTCGTCCTCGTCGCCCTCTTCGGGCGCGGCGGTCTCCATCCGCTCCATGTCGCGGTCGAGCGCCTCGGTCACGTATGTCCAGGCGTCGCCCTGGTTGCGCACGAATTCAGACGCGGCGCCCAGCGTGGTGACGTCGCCGTCGGCGTCGATCCAGTCGATCGTGCCCAAGAGGGGCGGCGTCGCGGTGAAGTCGGTCTCGTCCGTCAGGAAGCGCGCGACCTCGATGTCGGGCTGGGTGCCCTTGCGCAGGCGGCGGTAGAGCTTGAGGATCAGCTTGTCCGAGAACGCGATCGAGGCGTTGGACTGCTCGGCCGACAGCAGGCGCGGCTCGCCCGGGTCGCTCGCGGCCTCGTCGAAGCGCTCGCTGCGGGCGAAGACGATCCGGCCTTCGTCGCCGGCGGGCAGTTCGGCGCCGGTGCGCAGCTGTTCGAGCAGCGCGTTGGCCATGTCATCGGCCACCACGCCGTCGAGCACGGCGCCCACGCGGTTGGCCTGCCGCAGCTTGGCGAGCGTCGCCGGCAGGCGCGGCCCCATGGTCAGGTGATCCTCGCCCCAGACCGCCGAGAGCGGCATGAAGTACTGCTGTTCCGCCTGCCCCGCGGTCACGTCCACGACCGCCAGCAGGTGCTGGCCGTCGATCTCGGCCAGCCGGCGCAGGCGAGTCGACGAGATGCGGCCCTCCTTGGCGGCGAACCAGCGTTGCAGCGGCAGGTAGTCGCGCAGGGACTGACGCTCGAAATCGGCGGCGGACTTGTCGTCCATCGCGTTGCTCAAGCTGCCGGTGCGCGTGGTGAGGGTGATGAAATCCGGAAGCATCTGCGCATGGGGGGTGTGCCAGCCCGGTGCCTCTTGCTCGTCGGCGAGCATGAACCAGTAGAAGCCGTAGGCCGGCAGGGTCATCAGGTAAGGCAGCTCGCCCACGGGCGGGAACGGCGACTGGCCGGTCAGCTCGATGGGCACGCGGCCGGCGAATTCGGCCAGGTCGATCTCGGCCGCCTGGGCCTGGCGCGACAGGTTGGCCACGCACAGCATGACCTCGTCGCCCAGCCGGCGCACATAGGCCAGCACCTTGCGGTTACGCGGGTACAGCAGCTCGATCTCGCCCCGGCCGAAGACGGAATGGCGCTGGCGCACGGCGATCATGCGCTTCATCCAGTTGAGCTGCGACGAGGGCGAATGCTGCTGCGCCTCGACGTTGACGGCCTCGAAGCCGTGGACCGGGTCCTGGATCGTCGGCAGGTACAGCCGCTGCGGGTTGGCGCGCGAAAAGCCCGCGTTGCGGTCGGCGGACCACTGCATCGGCGTGCGCACGCCGTCGCGGTCGCCGAGGTAGTAGTTGTCGCCCATGCCGATCTCGTCGCCGTAGTAGATCACAGGCGTGCCCGGCATCGAGAAGAGCAGCGAGTTCAGCAGCTCGATCTTGCGGCGGTCGTTCTGCAGCAGCGGGGCGAGGCGGCGGCGGATGCCCATGTTGATGCGCGCGCGCTTGTCGCTGGCATAGGTGTCCCAGAGGTAGTCCCGCTCGCGGTCGGTGACCATCTCCAGCGTCAGCTCGTCATGGTTGCGCAGAAAGATGGCCCACTGGCAGTTTTCCGGGATCGCGGGCGTCTGCCGGATGATGTCGGTGATCGGGTAGCGGTCTTCCTGTGCGACGGCCATGTACATCCGCGGCATCAGCGGGAAGTGGAAGCCCATGTGGCATTCGTCGCCCTCGCCGAAATAGGGGCGCGTGTCCTCGGGCCACTGATTGGCCTCGGCCAGCAGCATCTTGCCCTCGAAGTGCTTGTCGAGATCGGCGCGGATCGCCTTCAGCACGTCGTGGGTCTCGGGCAGGTTCTCGTTGTTGGTGCCGTCGCGCTCGACCAGGTACGGGATCGCGTCGAGCCGCAGCCCGTCGACGCCCTTTTCCAGCCAGAAGTGCATCACGTCCAGCACCTCGCGCAGGACTTCGGGGTTGTCGAAGTTGAGGTCGGGCTGGTGGTCGAAGAAACGGTGCCAGAAGAACTGCTCGGCCACCGGGTCCCAGGACCAGTTGCTGTCGTGGGTGTCGTTGAAGATCACCCGCGTCTTGTCCATCCAGCGCGACGGATCGTCGGACCAGACGTAGAAATCCCGCTCGGGGCTTCCCTTGGGCGCGTTGCGGGCGCGCTGGAACCACTCGTGCTGATCGCTGGTGTGGTTGATCACCAGTTCCGTGATGACCTTGAGGCCGCGGCGGTGCGCCTCGTCCACGAAGCCCTGAAAGTCCTCCATCGTGCCGTAGGACGGGTTGATCGCCTTGTACTCGGCGATGTCGTAGCCGTCGTCGCGCAGGGGCGAGGGGTAGAACGGCAGCAACCAGACGGCGGTCGCGCCCAGCTCCTGCACGTGGTCCAGCCGCTGCATCAGGCCCGCGAAGTCGCCGATGCCGTCGCCGTTGCTGTCCTGGAACGCCTTGACGTGGATCTGGTAGATCACCGCGTCCTTGTACCAGTCGGGTAGGTCCACCGCCGGATCGGGGGTCAGAAGGTCCTTGTCGACGATGCTCATGTAGCGCCTCCCGGCGGGAATATTTTCCAGATGGCGTAGGGCCGGCTTTGCGGGTCCAGCGTCAGGCCGTGATGCTTGCCGTGCCAGGTGAACCGGTTGCCGTGGATCACGTCCTGCACCTCGATCGAGCCCTCGTCGGGCAGGCCGAACTCCCACATGGGCACTTCGAAATCGAACTCGGCGCCGCCATGCGGGTCGATCAGCACGTGGAACAGCAGGTAGTTGCGGTGCCGTTCGTCGAACCGGCCGTAATACAGCACGCGGTCATCGTGCGCCGGGTAGAACCGCAGGTTGAGGAAATCCTTCATCGCCGGATTCTCGCGCCGGACGCGGTTGATCAGGCGGATGTCGTCCTTGATGTTGCCCGGCGCGTCGAGATCGCGGTGCTTCAGTTCGTACTTCTCGCTGTCGCGGTACTCGTCCTTGGGCGGCAGCCAGTCGGCCTCGCAGAACTCGAAGCCTTGGTACAGCCCCCAATTGCCCGACAGCGACGCGGCTTGGATCGTCCGCGTGCGGAAGCCCGGCCGCCCGCTGTCGTGGTTGAAGTACGGGTTGATGTCGGGCGTGTTGGTGAAGAAGTTCGGCCGCATGTAGTGGCGGCATTCTTCCGTGGTCAGCTCGGTCAGGTACTCGATGAAGTCCTGCTTGGTGTTGCGCCAGGTGTAGTAGGTGTAGCTCTGGTTGAAGCCGATCTTGGCCAGCCGCTTCATCAGCTTCGGGCGCGTGAACGCCTCGGACAGGAAGATCGCCTCGGGGCAGGTCCGGCGCACGTCGGCGATGATCCATTCCCAGAACGGGAACGGCTTGGTGTGCGGGTTGTCGACGCGGAAGATCGTGACGCCGTGGCCGATCCAGAACAGGAAGAGGTCGCGGATCGCCTTCCAGAACGGCGTGTTGGGCGTGCCGTCGGCGTTGTAGTACTTGAAGTTGACGATGTCCTCGTACTTCTTCGGCGGATTCTCGGCGAACTTGATCGTTCCGTCGGGGCGCCGCTCGAACCAGTCGGGGTGCTTCTCGATCCACGGATGGTCGGGCGAGGCGTTGAGCGCGATGTCGAGCGCGATCTCCAGCCCCTTGCCGCGCGCCGCCTCGACCAGCCGGTCGAAATCGTCGAGCGTGCCCAGTTCGGGGTGCACCGCGTCCATGCCGCCCTCGGGCGAGCCGATCGCGTAGGGCGAACCGATATCGCCCGGCTCGGCCTTCAGGCTGTTGTTCTTGCCCTTGCGGTTCGTGGTGCCGATCGGGTGGATCGGCGGGAAATAGAGCACGTCGAAGCCCAGGTCGGTCACGTAGTCGAGCTTGCCGATCACGTCGTCGAAGGTGCCGTGCCGGCCCTCCGGGCCCTGCGAGCGGGGGAAGAGTTCATACCAGGCCGAAAATGCCGCGCGCTCGCGGTCGACCCAGACCGGAATCTCGGCCGAGCGGGTCATGTTGGCGCGCGGGCCGTGCTGCGCCATGAACGACGCGGTGTCGTCCGACAGCAGCGTGTCGGAATCGTGCGCGCGGGCGGCCTTGACCAGCGCCTTGAGTTCCTTGGCCATGCCGCGCGGCGCCTTCATCCCTTCCAGGATCTGCTGCGCCTCGAGCATCTCGACGCCGACGTCCTGTCCGGCTTCGATCTTCTTGCGCGTGTCGCGCGCCCAGGTGCCCCAGACGTCGCGCCAGCCCACGATGGCGTAGCGCGACGGCCCGTTGCCGGTGAACACGACCTCGGCCTGCCAGCGGTCGTTGACCAGTTTCGTCATCGGCGCGATGGTGCCGTCGGGCAGTTCGACCGCGGCGGCGTACATCTCGTGCCCGTCGCCGAAGACGTCCGCGGTGATGGTGAAGGGCCAGCCTTCCACTGCCTTGGCGGCGAAGCGCCCGCCGTCGATGCGTGGATCCACCGCCTCGATGGCCACCCTGCTGGCGGCCAGGTCCGTCAGCCCGGGGGCAGCGTCCGCTCGGGCTTTGTGTCTTGCAGCCATTCCCGGCTCCCCGTTTCGTCCAGTGTCCGTCGCTCCGCGCGACCGTCCCAAGGCAAACTCGGGAAACGGCGCGGCAGTTCCGGAGACCGGGGTCAGGAAGAAACCCGCCGGTCGCGCGCCGGGGCTATTGTGCCGGCCCCGGATCGCGCCCATCTGCCTGTGGTCGGCGACCCCCCGGTCGCGCGATACATCCGAGGATCGGCGATCTGGGCGTGCACGTGGCGAGAAAGTTGACGAAACAGGAGCGGCGCCTGCTGCGGCAGTTCGGCTTCCTGCAGCGCAACGTGCCCGGGTTGCGCAGCCCGATCCAACGGCTCTTGCGCCAGCAGGGCGCGCTGGTGCGCGTGCCGCTGGCGCTGCTGCTGGTGCTGGGCGGCCTTGCGTCGGTGCTGCCGTTCCTGGGGCTGTGGATGCTGCCGCTGGGCCTGCTGCTGCTGTCGGTCGACCTGCCGATCGTGCAGCCCTTCGTCGCCGCCGCGGCGATCCGCGGCCGGCGCCGCCTGTCGACCCTGACCCGCGCCCTGCGCGCCCGCTGGCGCCGCG
>NZ_JBELMH010000105.1:0-4888 GCF_042096055.1 Citreimonas sp.
CTTCTACATGGTCGGCGGCATCGAGGACGTGAAGGCCAAGGCCGAGAAAATGGCTTCGGAAGCCGCGTAATCGCAGGATCGGCCCGTCCTCGCGGGGGCGGGCCTCACCGACAGCCAGACGAAGGAGCCAGACATGGCTGAGACAATGCAGTTCGACCTCGTCAGCCCGGAACGGCTGCTGCTGTCGACGCAGGTCACCGCGGTGCGCATTCCCGGCGCGGATGGCGACCTGACGGCGATGCCGAACCACGCGCCCACGATCACCACCCTGCGGCCCGGCATCCTGACCGTGGAGACCGAAAGCGGCCGCCAGGAATTCGTCGTTACCGGCGGATTCGCCGAGATCGGCGAGACGCTGTCGGTGCTGGCCGAGCGCGCGCTCGCGCGCGAGGACGTCGACCAGGCGACCTACGAGTCGCTGGTGGCCGAGGCGCGCAGCGCCTACGAGAAGACCAAAGAAACCTTCAAGAACGAGCCCGGCCCCGTCGACGACGCGGCCAAGTTGCTCAACGACATGGTCGCGGTCGGCACGCATATCGGGCTGGACCCGAAGCAGCCGGCGATCTGACGCGCGACCGATTGCGACGATCCGGGCCCTGCCTTCTGGCGGGGCCTTTTCTTTTGCGGCAGGGTTCCCGCCAGCACCAAGGGGGCAGCCGATGCAGCGGTTTCCGCGCGGCCAGATGGCCATCGACCAGGGCGAGGCCGAGATTTTCTCGGAGTTCGAGGACGGCGGACCGATGTGGACCGGCAGCGGCCCGCGCGAGCGCAGCCGCGCCGTGACCTTCGCGCAGCCGTTCCTGGACGCGCCCGTCGTTCAGGTCACTGTCTCGCTGTGGGACACGGATCAGAGCACGAACCTGCGCGCCGAGATCGCGGCCGAGGATGTCACCCCCGTGGGCTGCACGCTGGTCTTCCGCACATGGGGCGACACGCGCATCGCCCGCATCCGGATGCGCTGGACCGCGACCGGCGCGGTCGCGTCCGAGGATGACTGGCCCGTCTAGGCCGGCTCAAGCGGTCTGCTGGCCGAGGATGCCTTCGTAGATCGGGCCGAGCGTTTCGGTCTCGAACAGCGACGACACGCTGGTGCCGTTCCAGATGTTCAGGATCGCCTGCGCGAACAGCGGTGCGGTGGGCAGCACGCGGATGTTCGGCGCGGCCTTGATCGCTTCGGTCGGCTGGATCGAATCCGTCAGGACCAGCGACTTCATCACCGACTTGGTCACCCGCTCGACCGCGGGGCCGGACATGACGCCGTGGCTGATATAGGCGTGCACCTCGGTGGCGCCGTGCTCCATCAGCACCTCGGCCGCCTTGCACAGCGTGCCCGCGGTGTCGCAGATGTCGTCGACGATCAGGCATTTCTTTCCGCTGACGTCGCCGATCACCGTCATCTCGGCGACTTCGCCGGCGCGCTCGCGGCGCTTGTCGACGATCGACAGCGGCGCGCCGATGCGCTTGGCCAGCTCGCGCGCCCGCGCCACGCCGCCGACGTCGGGGCTGACGACCATGATCTCCTCGGCGGGGTTCTCGAACTGCTGCAGCACGTCGAGCCCGAAGATCGGCGAGGCATAGAGGTTGTCCACCGGGATGTCGAAGAAACCCTGGATCTGCGCCGCGTGCAGGTCCAGCGTCAGCACACGCTCGATCCCCGCGCTGGTGATCATGTTCGACACCAGCTTGGCGGTGATCGGCGTACGCGCCTTGGTGCGGCGGTCCTGGCGGGCGTAACCGAAATAGGGGATCACGGCGGTGATCCGCGCGGCCGAGGACCGGCGCAGCGCGTCGGCCATGATCAGCAGTTCCATCAGGTTGTCGTTGGCGGGGTTCGACGTGGATTGCAGGATGAACATGTCCTCGCCGCGGACGTTCTCGTAGACCTCAACGAAGATCTCCTGGTCGTTGAATCGCTCGATCCGGGCGTCGACGAGCCCCACGCTCATCCCCCGATAAAGCGACATGCGCCGCGCGATGGCCTTGGCCAGGGGCAGGTTGGCGTTACCGGAAATCAGCTTGGGTTCGACGACGGCGGGCATGGGCGGCAGCTCCGATGGCATGACGGATTCGTGACGTTGCGGACCGCTTAGCATGGGCCTACTCTGCCCGCCAGCAACAGCGGACGGGGGATTTCGGATGGCTCATATCGACTATTTTTTCGCGACGTTGTCGCCCTTCTCCTACCTCGCCGGCACCCGGCTCGAGGACATCGCCGCCAAGCACGGCGCGTCCATGACCTACAAGCCGCTGGACGTGATCGCGCTGTTCGGGCGGACCGGGGGCACGCCGCCGAAGGACCGCCATCCAAGCCGGCAGGAATACCGCGCGCAGGACCTCGCGCGGCAGGCGAAGAAGCACGGGCTTCCGATCAACATCAGGCCTGCGCACTGGCCGACCAATCCCGCGCCGTCCTCCTACGCGATCATTGCTGCGCAGAAGGCCGGCGGTGGCGACCTTGGGCAGCTGGTGCACGGCTTCCTGCGCGCCTGCTGGGCCGAGGAGAAGGACATCGCCGAGGATTCCGTGATCCGCGAGTGCCTGCAGGCCGCGGGGTTCGACCCCAAGCTGGCCGACAGCGGGCTGCTTGACGGGGCCGAGACCTATGCCCGCAACTTGGAAGAGGCGGCCGACCGCGGCGTCTTCGGCGCCCCATTCTACATCACCGACGACGACCAGCGGTTCTGGGGCAACGACCGGCTGGACGACCTCGACCTGCACCTCGCGGGCAAGATTTGACGGGCGCGACCGACACCGCCCCGCACATCCACGTCAGTCAGTTTGGCGAAGGCGAGACGCCGGCGCTGATGCTGCATTGCGGGCAGGGCCGCGGCGGCATGTGGCGCGGCGTGGCGCAGCATCTGGGCGACCGCTACGCAATCACGGCGCCGGACTTTCCCGGCCACGGCCGCAGCGACCCGTTCCCCGACGGGCGCGACGTGCACGACGTGGCGACCGAGGCGGTGGCGCCTCTGGTGTGCGACGGCGCGTACCTCGTCGGCCACAGCTTCGGCGCGACGGTCGCGTTGCGGCTGGCGCTGCGCTGGCCCGACCGCGTCGCGAGGCTGGTGCTGATCGAACCGGTGCTCTTCGCCGCCGCCCGAGGCGCCCCCGAAGAGGCCGTTCAGGCCGAACGGGATTCCGCCTTCATCGCCGCCTGCAAGGCTGGCGACATGCCGACTGCCGCGCGCGCCTTCAATCGCCAGTGGGGTGCCGGGCAGCGGTGGGACGACTTGCGGGAGGACACGCGGCAGGCGATGGCGCGGTCGATCCCGTTCATCCTGGCGTCGGAACCGGCCCTGCGCGACGACCGCGCCGGCCTTCTCGCGCCCGGCGGGCTCGAGTCCCTGCCCATGCCGGTCACGCTGATCCGCGGCGACCAGACCCAGCCCGTCGTCGTCGCGATCCACCGCGCGTTGGCCGCGCGCATCCCGAATGCGACCGACAGGGTGGTCAAGGGCGCGGGCCACATGGCGCCGATCACGCACCCGCGGGCCGTCGCCCAAGCGATCGTATGCTGAACGCTAGAGCTTCTGGCGCAGCGTCGGTTCGGTCCCGGCGCGCAGCCGCTCGATGTTCTGGCGGTGGCGCCAGAAGATCACGCCGGCCATGATCAGGCCCACCGGCACCAGCGTCGGATAGCCGAGCACCCACATCCAGATCGGCGTCGCCGCGGCCGCCCCCAGCGCCCCCAGCGACGAGATGCGCATCACGCCGACGACCGCGAGCCACGTCACGCAAGCGGCCAGCCCCACGGGCCAGGCCAGTGCCAGCACCGTGCCCAGGAAGGTCGCGACGCCCTTGCCGCCGTGGAAGCGCAGCCAGACCGGGAAGCAATGCCCCACGAACGCCGCAAGGCCCGCCCAGTGCGCCACCTGCGGGCCCACCATGACGTGCACGATGCCGACGGCGATGGCGCCCTTGCCGGCGTCGAGGATCAGCGTCGCGGCGGCCGCCGGCTTGTTCCCCGTGCGCAGCACGTTGGTGGCGCCGATATTGCCCGAGCCGATCTTGCGCAGATCGCCCAGCCCCAGCGCGCGGGTGATGACGATGCCGAACGGGATCGAGCCCAGCAGGTAGCCCAGCGCGATCCAGAGTGCCGACGTGATCATTCCGGGACCTCCCTTCGGTTTCGACTCAGCCGTCGTGCACGCGCCGTCCGCCGACCCAGGTGCCCAGCACCCGGCCCTGCAGGCGCGCGCCGTCGAACGGCGTGTTCTTCGATTTCGAGCGCAGCTTGAAGCGGTCCAGCACCAGCGGCTTGTCCGGGTCGAACAGCACCAGATCGGCGGGCGCGCCCTCGGCCAGCCGCCCGCACGCAAGCCCCAGCAGGCGGGCCGGGTTCAGCGACAGCGCGCGGAACAGCGCCGGCAGGGTCAGGTCCTCGGCGTGATACAGGCGCAGCAGCACCGGCAGCATCGTCTCCAACCCCACCGCGCCGCTGGCGGCTTCTTCGAAGGGCAGGCGCTTCGATTCCTCGTCCTGCGGCGTGTGGAAGCTGCCGATCACGTCGATCAGCCCGTCGCGCAAAGCCGCGATGACCGCCTGACGGTCATCCTCGGACCGCAGCGGCGGCTTGACCTTGAAGAAGGTGCGGTAGTCGGCGACGTCCATCTCGTTCAGCGTGAGGTGGTGCATCGACGTGCCGGCGGTCACGCGAAGCCCGTTGCGCTTGGCGCGCTCCAGTGCGGGCAGGGCGCGGGCGGTGGTGACCTGATCGGCGTGGTAGCGCACTCCCGTCATCTCGACCAGCGCGATGTCCCGGTCCAGCCCCATCCGCTCGGCCATCGGCGAGACCGCCGGCAGGCCGCGGAGGCTGGCGAACTTGCCCGACGTGGCCGCCGCGCCGCGCGACAGGCCGGGGTCCTGCGGGTGGCCCATGACCAGCGCG
>NZ_JBELMH010000105.1:4988-8616 GCF_042096055.1 Citreimonas sp.
TAGCTTTCCTTGTGCCGCTCGCCCGGCTCGCCCACCTTGACGCCGATGTCGACGATGCCGGGCGCCAGGCACGCGCCGCGCGCGTCGATCACCGCGGCCTCGGGCGTGGCGATTTCGGCGACGGGAACGTCCTCGGGCTGGACCGCCGCGATCCTTCCGTCGAGGATCAGCAGATGCCCCCGAGTCTCGGCCCCGGCCTCGGGATCGATCAGGCGCGCGTTGGCGATCACCGTGTGCCGGACTTGGTCGCTCATGCGGCGATCCAAACCATGACGCCCACCAGCACGAACAGCACGAGAAGCGCGATGCTCGCGATCCGCCCGCTCATCGCCGCGTCCGAAGGTTTGCCGGCATCGGTGGTGCCGCGCGCGGCCTCGCTGTGCAGGGGCGCGCCGGCGGGCTCGGCACGTTCTTCGCCGAAGGTGCCGATCCAGCGCAGCGGCGCGCGCACATCGAGGGTCTGCGCCGTGCCGCCGAAGGCCTGCGCCGGCAGCGCGATCACGACGCCGTCGAGCGCGTCGACCCGCGCGCCGTGGCCGGCGAGCGACTCTTCGGTGACGCCGTGCGCCTCGCGCAGGTAGCGCGACAGCGGCATCTCGCCGAGATCCGCCACCCGCACCACGTCGACGAAATCCTCGCGCAGCGTCCGCGCGTCCAGTGCCTCGCGCAGCGGCCATGTCTCGCCCGCGGTGGCGAAGCGCTGGGCCTCGTCCTCGGGCAGGTCAACGGCGAACAGCCGCAGCACGTCGCGTTCGGTTCCGCTGATCCGCATCGTCGTCATGCCATCACCTCCGAAGGTCGGGCGCGCAGGTTGCGCGCCAGCAGGTCCATCGCCGCCATGCGCACCGCGACGCCCATTTCCACCTGGTCCTGGATCACGCTGCGGTTGATGTCGTCGGCCAGCGTGCCGTCGATCTCGACACCGCGGTTCATCGGGCCGGGATGCATCACGATCGCGTCGGGCGCCGCATGGCCAAGCTTTTCCGCGTCCAGCCCGAAGCGGTGGTAGTACTCGCGCTCGGACGGGATGAAGCCGCCGTCCATGCGTTCCTTCTGAAGCCGCAGCATCATCACCACGTCGGCGCCCTTCAGCCCCTCGCGCATGTCGGCGAAGACCTCGGCCCCGAAGTCGCCGATCCCGGCGGGTATCAGCGTCTCGGGCCCGATCAGGCGGATGCGGTTCTCCATCTTGTGCAGCAGCAGCAGGTTCGACCGCGCCACGCGGCTGTGCGCGATGTCGCCGCAGATCGCGACGGTCAACCGGTGCAGCCGGCCCTTGGCGCGGCGGATCGTCAGCGCGTCCAGCAGCGCCTGGGTGGGGTGCTCGTGCCGCCCGTCGCCGGCGTTGATCACGGCGCAGTTCACCTTCTGCGCCAGCAGATCGACCGCGCCGGAATGCGGGTGGCGCACCACCAGCAGGTCGGGATGCATCGCGTTCAGCGTCATCGCGGTGTCGATCAGCGTCTCGCCCTTCTTCACCGAGGATGCCTGCATCGCCATGTTCATCACGTCGGCGCCCAGCCGCTTGCCGGCCAGCTCGAAGCTCGCCTGCGTGCGGGTCGAGTTCTCGAAGAACATGTTGACCTGCGTCAGCCCGGCCAGCGCGCTCGCGTGCTTGTCGCGGCTGCGGTTGAACCGGACGTATTGCTCGGCCAGGTCGAGGATCGTGGTGATCTCGTCCGGCCTCAGGGGCTCGATTCCCAGCAGGTGGCGGTGGTCGAAGCGCATGCGTCTCTCGGTCCTGGCGACTGGTCCGGTTGTAGGTAGCGCGGGCGGCAGGGGCAAGGCGTTGCGCGCGCGGGCTGTTCCCGCCGCCCGCCTGCGCGGATAGGATGGCGGCATGGATTCGGCATTGGACTGGCACGCCGCGCGCGCGGCGCTCGAATGGCAGCTCGAAATGGGCGTGGACGAGGCGATCGGCGAGACGCCGGTCGACCGGTTCGCGGCCGAGTCCGCGCGCGTGGCCGCCGCCGCGCAATCCGCGCCGACCATCGCCACCGCGCCCGCCGCCCCGATGCGCGCCGAGGCCGTCGATCCTGTGGCCGAGGCCGAGGCGGCCGCGGCGGCTGCGTACGACCTCGACGCGCTGCGCGAGGCGATGGCGGCGTTCGACCACTGCGCGCTGAAGCGCGGCGCGCGCAATCTGGTGTTCTGCGACGGCACGCCCGGCGCGCGCGTGATGATCGTGGGCGAGGCGCCCGGCCGCGAGGAGGACCTGCAGGGCAAGCCCTTCGTCGGCCAGGCGGGCCAGTTCCTCGACCGGATGCTGGCCGCCATCGGCCTGTCGCGCGCCGAAAGCGTCTACATCACCAACGTGATGCCCTGGCGCCCGCCGCAGAACCGCGATCCCAAGCCGGACGAGATCGCCATGATGCAGCCATTCCTGTGCCGGCACATCGCGCTGGCGGACCCGGACGTGCTGGTGATCATGGGCAACATCTCGGCCCAGGCGCTGCTGGGCAAGCGCGGCATCCTGCGCCTGCGCGGCCACTGGGCCGAGGCCGAGGGCCGCCCGGCGCTGCCGATGACCCACCCGGCCTACCTGCTGCGCACCCCCGCCGCCAAGCGCGAGGCCTGGGCCGACCTGCTGTCGCTGCAGGCCAAGCTGCGCGAGACCGCCAACCAAGGATAGACCATGTCGAGAATTGACGAGAGCCGCGACTTCATCCCCGTGCGCATCGCCGTGCTGACGGTGTCCGACACGCGCACCGCGGGCGACGACCGCTCGGGTGACACGCTGGTCGAGCGGCTGGAGGGCGCGGGCCACACGCTGGCCGCCCGCGCGATCCTGCCCGACGACCGCGCGCTGATCGCCGGCAAGCTGCGCGAGTGGATCGCCTCGCCCGAGATCGACGCCGTCATCTCGACCGGCGGCACGGGCCTTACGGGCCGCGACGTGACGGTCGAGGCGCACAGGGACGTCTACGAGAAGGAGATCGACGCCTTCGGCACGGTCTTCACGATGATCAGCTACGAGAAGATCGGCACCTCGGCGGTGCAGAGCCGCGCGACCGGCGGCGTGGCGGGCGGAACCTACCTGTTCGCCCTGCCGGGAAGCCCCTCGGCCTGCCGCGACGCCTGGGACCAGATCCTGGTGAAACAGCTCGACTACCGCCACCGGCCCTGCAACTTCGTCGAGATCATGCCCCGCCTGGACGAGCATCAGCGGCGGAAATAGGCCCGCCTCGTCACGGCCTTGTGGCTTGGCACCGGCCGGCGGGTCTATATCTGGGTAAGGGGCGGCACGCGGGCCGTCCGCCACGGAGATGCGGATGCGCTTTCTCGGAAAAAGCCTGCTGGGCCTGTTCCTGCTGTCCCTCACGCTGGGGCTGATCGTCTTCGCCGGCGTGCTGGTGCGCGACGCGGTTCAGGTGCGGATGGCCGACGAGCCGCGCACGCCCGAGGCGCAGGAGCGCGTCTTCGCCGTCTCCGCCGTCACCGTGACCCCCGCCACCGAAACGCCCGTGCTGACCGCCTTCGGCGACGTGCAAAGCCGCCGCACCCTTGAGCTGCGCAGCGCCGCGGCGGGCCGGATCGTGGAACTGGCGTCCGAATTCGTCGAGGGCGGCCGCGTCGCCGAGGGGCAGCTTCTGGCCCGCATCGACCCGACCGAGGCCGAGGCCGCGCT
>NZ_JBELMH010000106.1:0-8444 GCF_042096055.1 Citreimonas sp.
TCCTCTCTCCCGCCGATGCGTGTCGCGGGTTTGGAGACAGGAGTAGGATCGCATTGTGGCGGGAAGCCGGCCCCGCCTGTGGCCTTTCCGGGGCGATCGGGCACGCAGCGTACACAATCTTCCGCGGCGCGGGGATTGACGCCGGTCGGGCAACGATGCCGCGCCCGCCCCGAGGCACCCTCAGACGGAGGCCGTCACAGCCCCTTGGCGCGGTAGCTCGCCGCGACCTTGTCGATCGACACGAGGTAGGCGGCAGTGCGCAGGTCGGTCACGTCGGCGCGGTCGTGCCAGACCTCGCGCATCGACTGGTAGGCGATGCGCATCGTGTCATCGAGGCCCGAGCGCACCAGCTCCAGCTCGTCGGCGCCGCGCAGGTACTTCGACTTGAAGTCCGGCGACAGCGTCCAGCCGACGCCGGTATCGGCCGACAGCCGCTCGAGCTCGTCGATGATCAGCTGGTGGCGCGATTCCTCCTGCCGGCGCTGCATCCGGCCAAAGCGGATGTGGCTGAGATTCTTCACCCATTCGAAGTATGACACCGTCACGCCGCCCGCGTTGGCGTACATGTCCGGGATGATGACGCAACCCTTCTCGCGCAGGATGTCGTCGGCGCCGGCGGTGATCGGGCCGTTGGCGGCCTCGATGATCAGCGGCGCCTTGATGCGGTGCGCGTTGCCCAGGTTGATCACCGCCTCGAGCGCGGCGGGGATGAGGATGTCGCACTCCTCCTCCAGCAGTGCCGCGCCCTCGGGGGTGAAGGCCGCGCCGGGAAAGCCCGACACGCCGCCGTGGCGCCGGATCCAGTCATGGACCGCGTCGACGTCCAGCCCGGCCTCGCTGAAGATCGCGCCGTCGCGCTCGATGATCGCGGTGACGCGGCAGCCGTCCTCTTGGCTGAGGAACTTGGCTGCGTGATAGCCGACGTTGCCGAGGCCCTGCAAGATCACCCGCTTGCCGTCGAGCGTGCCCGACAGCCGCGCCGCGGCGATGTCCGCGGGGTGGCGGAAGAACTCGCGCAACGCGTATTGCACGCCGCGCCCGGTCGCCTCGATCCGGCCGGCGATGCCGCCGGCGTTCAGCGGCTTGCCGGTGACGCAGGCGCGCGCGTTGATGTCGGTGGTGTTCATCCGCGCGTACTGGTCGGCCATCCAGGCCATCTCGCGCTCGGAGGTGCCCATGTCGGGGGCGGGCACGTTCTGCGCGGGGTGGATCAGGTCGCGCTTGGCCAGCTCATAGGTGAAGCGGCGGGTGATCAGCTCCAGCTCGTGCACCTCGTAGTCGCGCGGGTCGATGCACAGCCCGCCCTTCGAGCCGCCGAACGGCGCCTCGACCAGCGCGCACTTGTAGGTCATTAGCGCGGCCAGCGCCTCGACCTCGTCCTGGTTGACGGTGGGCGCGTAGCGGATGCCGCCCTTGACCGGCTCCATGTGCTCGGAATGCACGCTGCGGTAGCCGGTCAGCGTGTGGATCTGCCCGCGCAGGCGCACCCCGAAGCGCACCGTGTAGGTCGAGTTGCAGACGCGGATCTTCTCCTCGAGCCCCGGCGACAGGTCCATCAGCGCCACCGCGCGGTTGAACATCAGGTCGACGGATTGGCGGAAGGTCGGTTCGCTGCGCGGTACGTTCATGGCTCGTCCTCCGATTGGGCCGGTGGCGGTCGGCCCGGAACGGCCGATGACAGGACGGCACCGCCGGGGCGCCGTCGCCGTCACGGTAACGCCGGGGCGTCCGCCCAGAAACCCCCGAATTCGGGAAGATGCGCCTCCGGATGCAACCGGGACGCGCGCCGGCTCAGCCCTCGCGCGCCGGCCGCTCGGAAACCCGCAGCGCCAGGATATCCGCCACCGGGCGCGTCTGGTGCCCTGCGGTCACGCCGCCCACCGCCACGCGCCGGCCCGACCGCCACCACAGGCCCGGGCGCCAGACCGTGCGCCCCGGCTTGCGCAATTGCAGCGAGAAGCCGTTCGAGGGCTTAAGCGCGAACACCCCGCGGTCGACGCGCGTGATGTCCTCGGTCCGCGCGATCTCCTGCCCGGTGCTGTCGAACAGCCCCTCCTCGGTCAGCACGATCGAGATCGCGGTGGCGCGCCACATCAGCTGCGCCAGCACCAGCGACACGACCCCCGCACCGACCAGGAACGCCAGCCACAGGACCGAGACCGGCGGCGTGGTGATCGCGATCCAGATCAGCAGCAGGCCCAGCCCGCCCAGCGCGCCCACGCCCAGCGCCCGGCGCGGGGCCGAGGCGGTGATCCGTGCCAGTTCCCGTTCGCTCATGTCCGTGCTTTCCCTTGCTTGCCGCGGGCCCGCCGGCGCCGCGCGCCACCCGTCGGTTGCGCCCGCCGCCCGGCACGGGCGGCTACCGAGGCGCGCCGCCGCAGGCGGCGGGCCGAGATGTCTGCGCGCGGCCCCGCCCGGGGCCGCGCTCCGCCTGCCAACCCCGTCAGTCCCGGCGTGGATCGCGCGGATAGACGCCGAGGATTTCCAGCATGTCGGTGAAGTAGTCCAGCTCTTCCAGCGCGCGGTCGACCGCCGGGTCGTCGGGATGCCCCTCGATGTCGGCGTAGAACTGCGTCGCGGTGAAGGACCCGCCCACCATGTAGCTTTCCAGCTTGGTCATGTTGACGCCGTTGGTCGCGAACCCGCCCATCGCCTTGTAGAGCGCGGCGGGAATGTTGCGCACCTGGAAGATGAAGGTCGTCATCATGCCGTGCGTGCCGCGCCGCGACATATCCGGGTCGCGCCCCATGATCAGGAAGCGCGTGGTGTTGTGGGCGTGGTCCTCGATGTGGCGCGCCAGGATGTGCAGCCCGTGCAGGTCGGCCGCGAGGTCCGAGGCCAGAACGCCCTGGTCGCGCGCGCCGGATGCCGCCAGCTCGGCCGCCGCGCCCGCGCTGTCGGCGGCGGCCTCGCCCCTGATGCCGTATTGCGACAGGAAGCTTTGCGCCTGCGGCAGCAGCACCAGGTGCGCGCGCACGCTCTTCAACTCCTCGATCTGCACGCCGGGCAGCGCCATCAGGCTGATGTGCACCCGCACGAAAGCCTCGTCGACGATGCGCAATCCGGACTCGGGCAGCAGGCGGTGGATGTCCGCGACGCGCCCGTAGGTCGTATTCTCGACGGGCAGCATCGCCAGTTCCGCAACGCCGCTGCGCACCGCCTCGATCGCGTCCTCGAAGTTGCGGCAGGGAAGCGGTTCCATGTCGGGCCGGGCCTCGCGGCAGGCCTGGTCGGAATAGGCTCCCGGTTCGCCCTGGAAGGCGATGCGTTGCGTCATGCGGGCTTCCCCTCGAAAATTGCCCGCATCGGGGGCGTTTCGTCGCGGTATCTACCGCTTGCCTCGCTGGAAGGGAAGCAATAGATACCCGCGCGACGACCGGGAAAACCAGGAACGGGCCTTTTCATGTTTGACACGATGACCTTCACCAAGACACTCGGCGCATTGTGCGGTGCGCTCCTGGTCTTCCTGCTGGGCAAATGGGCGGCGGAAAGCCTGTACCACGTCGGCGGGCATCACGGCGAGGAAGTCGCCTCCTACGTGATCGAGGTCGCCGACGCCGAGGAACCCGCAGACGACGCGCCCACCATGACGGTCGAGGAACACCTCGCCGCCGCCGACGCCTCAGCCGGCGAGCGTCTGTGGAGCCAGTGCCGCGCCTGCCACCAGCTCGAGCAGGGCGCCAACGCCGTCGGCCCGTACCTCTACGGCGTCGTCGGGCGCGACGTGGGCGCGGCCGAGGGCTACAACTACTCGGGCGCGCTGTCCGACGCGGCCGACGTCTGGACCCCCGAGAACCTGTTCGCCTTCCTCGAGAACCCGGCCGGCTACGCGCCCGGCACCTCGATGAGCTACCGCGGCATGCCCTCGCCCGAGGAGCGCGCCAACCTGATCGCCTTCCTGGACCAGACGGACGAATAAGCGCACGCACGCGCACCGATTTCAGTCAGGGCCGCCGCCGGGGCGGCCCTTTCGATTCCGGGCGTTACCTTTCCGCACGCGATGCGGCCCCGGCGCCGCGCCCCCGGCTCAATCACGCAATCTCAACTTGCATGTGGCCCGAGGCCGCTCCACCCTTGGCGTTCGAACGGCGCCGGACTTTCTAAGGGAGAGCACATGACACGCCATGCCGAATCCAGCCCCGCCATGATCGCGCAGCGCACGGCACCTGCGCGCGCGACGATCCTCGCAGCGCTTCTGGCAGGGTGCGCTTTGACGGCCACACAGACGGCCGCTCAGGACACGATGGCCACGGATAGCGCCGCGACCCAGGACGACCAGATCGTCACCGCGCACGGCTATTCGAACTTCGACTCCCTGAAATACGGCCCCGATTTCGAGCACCTAGAATACGTCAATCCCGACGCGCCCAAGGGCGGCGAGATCAGCCAGTGGGCGCAGGGCTCCTTCGACAGCTTCAACCGCTATTCGCGCCGCGGCGTGTCGGCCTCACTCACCGAACTGCTGCACGAACGCATCATGGTGTCGACCGCCGACGATCCCTACGGCACCTACTGCTATCTCTGCGAGACGCTGGAATACCCCGAAAGCCGCGACTGGGTGATCTTCAACCTGCGCGACGACGTGACCTTCGCCGACGGCACGCCGATGACCGCCGAGGACGTCAAGTTCACCTTCGAGCTGTTCCTGGAACAGGGCCTTGCCGAATACGTCAACGTGATCGAGGGCTTCGTGTCCGAGGTCGAGGTGCTGGGCCCGCACCGCGTGCGCTTCAACTTCACCGAGGACGCGCCGCGACGCGAGGTCGTGCCCTTCGCCGGCGGCAGCGTCGTGTTCTCGAAGGCCTGGTTCGAGGAGACCGGCGCGCGGATCGACGAAAGCAGCCTGACCGCGTTCATGGGCACCGGTCCCTACGTGATCGGCAGCTACGACGTCGGCCGCCGCGTCGTCTACGAGCGCAACGAGAACTTCTGGGGCGCCGAGCACCCGATGAACGTGGGCCAGAACAACTTCGACAGCATCCGGGTCGAGTACTTCGCCGACGGCGCGGCGGCGTTCGAGGCGTTCAAGGCCGGCGAATACACCTTCCGCGAGGAGAACTCGTCCAAGGACTGGGCGACGGGCTACGACTTCCCGGCGGTCCAGGAGGGCCACGTCGTGGTCGAGGAACTGCCCGACGGCATGATCGGCACCGCGCAGGCCTGGGTCTTCAACCTCGACCGCCCGACTTGGCAGGACCCCGAGGTGCGCGAGGCGATCCGCCTGATGTTCAACTTCGAATGGTCGAACCGCTCGCTGTTCTACGGGCTCTACGATCGGGTCAATTCCTTCTGGGAGAATTCCGACCTCGAAGCCACCGGCACGCCGACCGAGGCCGAGGTGGAACTGCTCCGCCCCCTGGTCGAGGACGGCCTGCTGGACGAGGGCATCCTGACCGCCGAGGCCGTGACCGCGCCTGAGAACGACCCCGAAAGCAACCAGCCCGGCCGGTCGCAACGCCGCGAGGCGCTGCGCCTGATGAACGAGGCCGGCTGGGAGATCGGCGATGGCGGCCTTCTGCGCAAGGACGGCCAGACGATGGACCTGACCATCCTCGGCTTCAGCGCCGCCTTCGACCGCATCGTCAACCCGTATCTCGAGAACCTCAAGGAGATCGGCATCAACGCCCGGTACGAGCGCGTGGACGTGTCGCAATACGTCCGCCGCCGCGAGGACGGCGATTTCGACATGGTCAACCAGAGCTTCGCCATGGGCTTCGAGCCGGGCTTCGGCCTGCGCCAGTGGTTCGGCTCGGAAACCGCCGACAACAGCTCGCGCAACCTGATGCGTTTGCGCAGCCCCGCCGTCGACCGCCTGATCGACAACGTGGTCGAGGCCGAGACGCTGGACGCGATGCGCACCGCGGTGCACGCGCTCGACCGCGTGCTGCGGGCCGAGGGCTTCTGGGTGCCGCAATGGTACAAGGCCAGCCACACGGTCGCCTACTACGACATGTTCCGCTACCCCGAACCGCTGCCGCCGCTCGCGCTGGGCGAGCTGTCGTTCTGGTGGTACGACGAGGACGCCGCGCAGGAATTGCGCGAAGCGGGCGCGCTGTAAGCCGTGGGAGCCTATATCCTCAGACGCCTGCTGCTCATCATCCCCACGCTGCTGGGGATCATGATCATCAACTTCACCCTCGTGCAGTTCGTCCCCGGCGGCCCGGTCGAGCAGATCCTGGCCAATATCGAGGGCGACGGCGACGTGTTCCAGGGCATCGCCGGCGGCGGCAGCGGCGAGCTGGCCGGCGCCTCCGAGGAAAGCGCCGGCCGGCGGGGTCTGCCGGCCGACTTCATCGCCCAGCTCGAGGCCGAGTTCGGCTTCGACAAGCCGCCGCTGGAACGCTTCCTCGACATGCTGTGGAACTACGTCCAGCTCGATTTCGGCGAGAGCTACTTCCGCTCGGTCTCGGTCATCGACCTGGTCCTCGAGAAGATGCCGGTCTCGATCAGCCTCGGCCTTTGGTCCACGCTGATCGCCTATATCGTCTCGATCCCGCTGGGCATCCGCAAGGCGGTGCGCGACGGGTCGTCCTTCGACACCTGGACCAGCGGCGCGATCATCGTCGCCTACGCGATCCCGGGCTTTTTGTTCGCGATCCTGCTGCTGGTGCTGTTCGCGGGCGGGTCGTACTACCAGATCTTCCCGCTGCGGGGCCTGACATCGGACAACTGGGACCAGCTGTCGCTGCTGGGCAAGGTCGCCGACTACTTCTGGCACATCACGCTGCCAGTGCTGGCCTCGACCATCTCGGCCTTTGCGACGCTGACGCTGCTGACCAAGAACAGCTTCCTCGACGAGATCAAGAAGGCCTACGTGATCACCGCCCGCGCCAAGGGCCTCAAGGAATCCCGCGTGCTCTACGGTCACATCTTCCGCAACGCGATGCTGATCGTGATCGCGGGCTTCCCGGCGGTGTTCATCGGCGTCTTCTTCTCGGGGTCGCTGATCATCGAGACGATCTTCTCGCTCGACGGTCTCGGCCGGCTGGGCTTCGAGGCGGCGGTGGCGCGCGACTACCCGGTGATCTTCGGCACGCTGTTCATCTTCGGCCTGATCGGCCTGATCGTGGGCATCCTGTCGGACCTCATGTACGTCCTGGTCGATCCCCGGATCGACTTCGAGAAGCGCGAGGGCTAGGCGATGGTCTTCAATCCCCGTCCCGACGCCGACACGCAGCCCACGCACGACCACGAGGGCGATCCCGCGCTGCGTCCCGAACCTATGCCTGGCGTCCCCGTGGCGCCGCAGCCGCCGCGCGGGCGCTTTGCGCTGTCGCCGCTCAATCAGCGGCGCTGGCGCAACTTCAAGCGCAATCGCCGCGCCTTCTGGTCGCTGTGGATCTTCACGCTGTTCTTCGGATTGTCGCTGTTCGCCGAGTTCCTGGCCAACGACAAGCCGATCCTCGTCAGCTACCGCGGCGAATGGCGCATGCCGATCTTCACCTTCTACCCCGAGACCGAGTTCGGCGGCGACTTCCAAACCGAGGCCGCCTACCGCGACCCCGAGGTGCGCTGCCTGATCGTCACCGGCGGCTATGAGGCCTGCTTCGACGAACCCGACGAGCTGATCGCCGAGGTGCGCGAGGGCGCCGACCTGTCGCTCGACTACCCCGAGTTCTCGCGCGGCTGGATGCTCTGGCCGCTGGTGCCCTACAGCTACAACACGCCCGTCGACCGCCCAGGCGCCGCGCCCCTGCCGCCCAACGGGCAGAACTGGCTGGGCACCGACGACACCAAGCGCGACGTGCTGGCGCGCGTGATCCACGGCTTCCGCCTGTCGATCCTGTTCACGCTGATCGTCACCGCGGCATCGTCGGTCATCGGGATCATCGCCGGCGCCCTGCAGGGCTATTTCGGCGGCTGGCTCGACCTCATCTTCCAGCGGATCATCGAGATCTGGACCGCGACGCCGTCGCTTTATGTCATCATCATCCTCTTCGCGATCCTGGGCCGAAGTTTCTGGCTGCTGGTCTTCCTGATGGTGCTGTTCGGCTGGGTGGCACTGGTAGGGGTGGTACGCGCGGAATTCCTGCGCGCCCGCAACCTGGAATACGTCCGCGCGGCCAAGGCGCTTGGCGTCAGCAACTGGACGATCATGTTCCGACACATGCTGCCCAACGCGATGGTCGCCACGGTCACGATGCTGCCCTTCATCGTCACCGGCACGATTTCGACGTTGGCGGGCCTCGACTTCCTCGGCTTCGGCCTGCCCTCCTCGGCGCCGTCGCTGGGCGAGCTGACCCTGCAGGCCAAGCAGAACCTGCAGGCGCCTTGGCTCGCCTTCACCGCCTTCGCGGTCTTCGCCGTGATGCTCTCGCTGCTCGTCTTCATCTTCGAAGGCGTCCGCGATGCCTTCGACCCAAGGAAAACCTTCTCATGAGCGCCGTTCTGCAAGTCCGCGATCTCAAGGTCGGCTTCCGCCAGGACGGCGCCACCACGCCGGC
>NZ_JBELMH010000107.1:0-8294 GCF_042096055.1 Citreimonas sp.
AGATCACGTCGCCCTCGAGCAGGGCGTTGCCGGTGACCACCTTGGGCGTGAAGGGACGGGCCATGTCAAAGCGCCTCCTGTTCGGCGTGGATCTGTCTTGTGCGGGGCAGCTCGACCGGACGGCCGGCGCGCGGGGCGAGTCCCAGCAGCATCAGCGCGGGGCCGGTCAGCTCGGCCGCGGCGACGCGGTCGGGCAGGGTGCCGATGGTCGCCTCGACGATGCGCTGCGCGGGCAGCGAGGCGTTCTCGACCACCGTCACCGGCGTGTCGGGATCGGCGCCGTGCATCAGCAGGCGGCCCTGGACGAAGCGGGCTGCGCGCTTGCCCATGTAAAGCGCCGTGACCTCGCCGTCGCGGGCGATGGAACGCCAGTCGTGCTCGGCCAGGCCCTTGACGTCGTGGCCTGTCATGAAGCGCACGTCGTCGTTGCGCCCGCGCTTGGTCAGGCTTTGGCCGATGGCGGCGGCGCTGGCCGAGGCGGCGGTTATGCCGGGGATCACGTGCCAGTCGATGCCCGCGGCGTCCACGGCGGCGATCTCCTCGTCGAGGCGGGCGAAGACGACCGGGTCGCCGCCCTTGAGGCGCACGACCTTGGCGCCGGCCTTGGCGTGCTCGACGATCAGCGCGTCGATCTCGGCCTGGCCCATCGACGGGCCGAAGCCGGTCTTGCCGGCGTCCACCAGCAGCGCCTCGCGCCGCGCCAGTTCCAGGATCGCGGGGCCGACCAGCCGGTCGTGGATCACCACGTCGGCCTTGTCGAGCGCACGGCGCGCCTTGAGCGTCAGAAGCTCGGGATCGCCCGGGCCCGCGCCGACGAAGGCGACCTCGCCTGGTTCGTCGCGTCGGGCCAAGTGGCGCGCCAGCAGGCCGTTCAGCGCCTCGCGCGCGGCGTCCTCGCCCTCGGCGATGGCACGGGGCCCGGCGTCGAAGTAGTAGTCGGCCCAGAAGTCGCGGCGCGCGCGCCCCATGGGCAGTTTCTCGGCCATGCGGCGGAACGCCTTGCCGATCCGAGCGAGCGGGCCCAGCGTGACCGGCAGCCGCGCTTCGAGATCGGCCTTGATCGCGCGGGCCAGCACGGGGGCGGCGCCCTCGGTCCCGATCGCGACCGTCACGGGGTCGCGGTCGACGATGGCCGGCGTGATGAACTGGCTGTCGCCCAGGTTGTCGACGATGTTGGTCAACGCGCCGTCGGCGCGGGCCAGCGCCACCGTACGCGCATCCTCGACCGGATCCTCGTCGGCGGCGTAGAACAGCACGGCGCATAGCGCGTCGCCCGGCGCCATCGCCCGGCGCACCAGCCGCAGGCGGCCGGCGTCGTGCCAGGCGGCGATTTGTGGATCGGCGTCCTCGGCGAACACGGTCAGGTGCGCCTCGGTCTTCAGCAGCAGGCGCAGCTTGGCCAGTGCGGCCTCGCCGCCGCCCGACAGGACGACCCGGCGCCCGGCTAGCGCCACGAAGATCGGAAAGTGCTGCATCTGCGACTCCGGCTGTGCGTTTGTAGCCATACAGATAGGAAATTTTCCCGGATCGACGCCAGTGGGTTGCCCGATTAAGAACATTCGTTCTATATTGCGCGATAAGTCAGGAGCGGTATTTGCCGATCCGCCCGCAGGAGAAAACGCCGTGAAGATCGACGCCACCGACCGCAAGATTCTGTCCGAGCTTCAACGCGATGCCGCCCAGTCGCTGGACGAGATCGCCAAGGCCGTGGGCTCGTCCAAGACGCCCGTCTGGAACCGCATCCGCAAGATGCGCGAGGCAGGGATCATCGGCGCGCAGACCGTCTCGCTCGACGCCGAGGCCTTGGGATTCGAGGCGACGTTCTTCGTGCTCATCCGCACGTCCGAGCACGAGGCGGATTGGCAGCGTCGCTTCCTGCACGCGCTGCAGGCCCGTCCCGAGGTGCAGGAGGCGCACCGTCTGGCAGGCGATATCGACTACATCCTCAAGGTCCGGGTGAAGAACGCGCGCGCCTACGACGCCTTCTACCAGGCGCTGATCTCCGAGGTGAAGGTGCACAACGTCACGGCACTTCTGTCGATGGAAGAGATCAAGGCGACCACCGCGCTGCCGCTCTAGACGGTCACGCCTCGACGAAGAGCGTCTCCAGTCCGTGGAAGTGGTAGAGGTCCGCGTAGCGCGGCGGTGCGGCCAGGCGCAGGCCGGCGCAGCGGTCGAACAGGATCGGCAGCGCCACCTGCATCTCGAGCCGGGCCAGCGGCGCGCCGACGCAGAAGTGCATCCCGCCGCCGAAGGCCACGTGGTTCGCTACCGCGCACGCCGGATCGAACACGCCCGGGTCAGCCCGCAAAGCCGGGTCACGCGCCGCCGCACCCAGCAGCAGCGCCACCCGGTCGCCGCGGGCCAAGCGGTGTCCCAGCACCTCGACATCCTCGTAGGCGTAGCGCGTGAACATGTGCAGTGGCGGGTCGAAGCGCAGGATTTCCTCGGTGACGGCGGCGGCGGTCTCGGCGGTCGGTGTCACGCCGTGCTCCAGCAACGCCTTCACCCCGTTGCCCAGGCTGTGCACCGTCGCTTCGTGTCCGGCGTTCAGCAGCAGCACGCACGTGGCGATCAGCTCGTCGTTCGACAGGCGCGCGCCGTCCTCCTCGGCCGTAATGAGCGCGGTGATCAGGTCTTCGGCGGGCGCCTTGCGGCGCTCCTCGACGTAGCGGCGCAGGAAATCGGCGAAGTCGCGCGCGGCGGCGTTGGCCGCATCTTCGACCGCGCGGTCGCGGCGCGCCTGGTACATTGCCACCATGTCCGCCGACCAACGCAGCAATTGCGGCGCCATGTCCTCGGGAACGCCCAGCAGGCGGCAGATCACGGTCACCGGCACCGGGCGGCAATAGGCGTCGAGCAGGTCGAACCGGCCGGCCGGGAAATCGTCGATCAGCCGGTGGCACAGCGCCTCGATCTCGGGCGCGAGCGCCTTGATCCGGCGCGAGGTGAAGGCGCGCAGCACCAGTCCGCGCAGGCGGGTGTGGTTGGGCGGCTCGAGCTCCAGCATCGAATGCGCCTCGATCGCGTAGAAGTCGGCACAATGTTCCGGGGTGGGTGTCGCATGCTCGGGCGGCACCTCGCGCCCGAAGCGGCGATCGCGCAGCAGCGCGTGGACGCCCGCGTGCGTGGTCGCGCAGGGCAGGTCGTATTCGTCCCACAAGACCAGCGCGCCGGCCGCGCGCATGCGGTCGTAGGCCGGGTAGGGATCCTGCACGAACGCCGGCTCCGTCGGGCTTTGCGAAAACCGCGGCAAGCTCATGCGCCACGCTCACTTTCTTCTGCCTGGAAATATCCCGGGGAAGTCCCGCAGGGACGGGGGCAAAGCCCCCTCGCGCCCGACGGTTCAGGACGCGGCGTCCAGCGCCTCGACAATCGGCCCGAAATCCGCGGCCTTGAGCGACGCGCCGCCCACCAGCGCCCCGTCGACGTTCGAGACGGCGAAGATCTCGGCCGCGTTCGATCCCTTGACCGAGCCGCCGTAGAGCAGGCGCATGCCTTCGGCCTCGGCGCCGAAGCGGTTCTTGAGGCGCTCGCGCATCGCGTCGTGCACTTCGGCGATCTGGTCGTTGGTGGGCACCTTGCCGGTGCCGATGGCCCAGACGGGTTCGTAGGCGATCACGGTGGTGGCCGCCGTCGCGCCATCGGGCACCGAGCCGTCGAGCTGCGCGCCGATCACGTCCAGCGTCTCGCCCGCCTCGCGCTGCGCCAGCGTCTCGCCCACGCAGACGATCGCCACCAGCCCCGCGGCCCAGGCGGCCTCGGTCTTGGCACGCACATCGGCGTCGGTCTCGCCGTGGTCGGCGCGGCGTTCGGAATGACCCAAGATGACGTGGGTGGCGCCCGCATCGGCCAGCATCGCCGCCGAGACGTCGCCGGTATGCGCCCCCTTTTCGGCGGCGTGGCAGTCCTGCCCGCCCACGGCGATGCCGTCGACGCGGCCAGCCGCTGCGGCGATCAGCGTGGCGGGGGGACAGATCAGAACCTCGGACGGCCCCTTGGGCGCGCCCAAGGTATCGACCTCGGCCAAGGCCGCGCGCGTTCCGTTCATCTTCCAGTTGCCTGCAGCCAACTTGCGTCGCATGGGACCTCCGTTCGGTTTGCGCCCATCATCGGCGGCAAGGCCGGGAGGTCAAGCAGGTTGCCGCGACGCGCCTCAGCCCTGTGCCTGGCGCTCGGCCTCAAGCTCTTCGACGTCCTTGAACTTGATCGACTCGCCGCAGCCGCAGGCATCGGCGACGTTCGGGTTGCGGAACTTGAACGCCGATTCCAGCAGGCTGGTCTCGTAGTCGATCTCGGTCCCCAACAGGAACATCTGCGCCATCGGCGCGATGAGCACGCGCGCGCCGTCCTGTTCCACCACCTCGTCGGCGGGCTCGGCCTCGTCGACGTAGTCCATGGTGTATTCCATGCCCGCGCAGCCGCCCTTCTTGACGCCGATGCGCAGGCCGTGGCGGCCGTCGCGCTCCATCAGCTTGCGGATCTGGGCGACCGCCTTCGGCGTCATGGTCACCGCCTGCTTGCCGGGAATGCCGAACATCGTGCTCTCCTTGCTTTGGGCCCAATCTAGGGTGTCGCGGCGTCCGACACAACGGGGCGCCCCGTCGCAAGGGCCGCGAACGCGAACGGGGCCGGCGCGAAGGCCGGCCCCGAAGCTGTCGAGCGGTCCGCAGACCGGGCAGGGGCGTCAGAGGCCCTTGCAGTTGGCGTAGAAGGTCGTCGTCGCCGGCCAGTCCGAGAACACGCCCGCGACGCCCACATCCTGCGCCAGCACGTCGAGCACCTCGAAATAGTCGCCGTCGCTGTCGATCGCGTCGGTCACGGTGTGGTAGTACCAACCGCCGCCATTCGCCAGCGGGCCCGAGCGTTCGAGCGTCCAGGTGATGATCTCGATGTCGGCCTCGGTCAGCGCGGTGGCCAGCTCGGACGGCACCATCTCGCCCGCGTCGTTCAGCGTCAGCAGGAACGGAATCGCCGGGGCGACGTAGTTCACGCCCTGTGCCTTCAGCTCCGACGGCTCGAAGCCCCAGGTGGACGCGTCCATACCGTCCAGCCCCTCGATCGAGCTGTCGTCGATCAGGTAGACCGCCTGCGCGCCGAACTCGGGCTCGGCCTCGATCCAGTACATCACGTCGTCAAGGTTGAACGATTGCGGCCAGACGCGCGACGGGTCGATGCCGGCGTCCTTGTATTCGTCGATCAGCTTCTGCGCATAGTCTTCCTGGCTGAAGCCGTCATAGGGCATCTCGACCGACGGCGATTTCAGCTCGGGTGTGAAGTCGGCGCCGAGGCTGTCGAACAGCGCGATCGATTCCGCGTGGGTCAGCAGCGTCGCGTCATCGACATAGAGGTCGGTGCGCCAGTCGGCGGTGCCGCCGAGGTAGTCCTCGGCCGTCGTGGCCTGCGCGTTCGACGCGTCCATCTTGGGCTCGAGCGTCTGGAACTCGGCCAGCGTCAGGTCCGACGTGCGGCATTCGGCGGTGGCGCTGGCGTCGCCGCTGGCGGGGGTGAAGGGCGTGGTGCACTTCTCGGCCAGGTCGGTGGCGACGATGTTCGTCGTGGTGTGCAGGTCGTTCTGCGCGTGGCGGCAGACCAGTTCCTTGTCCGCGGTGAAGGTCACGTCGCATTCGAGGATGCCTGCGCCCATCGCCGCGGCGGCCATGTTCGATTCCGCCGTATGCTCGGGGAACATCATCGGCGCGCCGCGGTGGCCGATCGAGAACGCGGTGCGTTCGGGCGTGTTGCCGAGGCAGGCGGCCAGTTCGTCCTTCAGCGGGCCGTCGGCCATCTTCGAAACCAGGAAGGCCGGGCGCACGCCGTAGCTCAGGCCGGCCTTGGCCATCGCGTCGGCCGCCATGTGGCTTTCGGCGAAAGCCGGTGCGGCGACCAGCGCGCAGATGGCCGTCATGCAGAATTTGTTCATCGGAAACCTCCAGTTGGATGCGCACGTCATGCGCGCCGCGTGTAACGGGTCGTCGACAGGTTCGTGACGGCACCGTGACGGTCGGACGAAGGTTTGCTGACAGGAGGTCGGCGAAATAAGGCCTTGCGATGATCCCCAACCGTCCTGCGAAAACGCGAACGGCCGACGCGATCGCGCCGGCCGTGGAATTCGTGGCAATGCTGCCCATGGGGCAGGGCCTTACATGAAGCCCAGCTCCAGCCGCGCCTCGTCGGACATCATGTCCATGCCCCAGGGCGGATCCCATGTGATCTCCACATCGACCTGCTTCACGCCCGGCAGCGGCTCGATCGCTTCGCCCAGCCATCCCGGCATCTCGCCTGCGACGGGACAGCCCGGGGCGGTCAGCGTCATGGTGACGTTGACGGCGTTATCGTCGCTGATCTCGATCGTGTAGACGAGGCCGAGATCGTAGATGTTCACCGGAATCTCGGGGTCGTAGACCGTGCGGCAGGCCTCGACCACCTGATCGTACAGCGGATGGTCGGTGGTCGACGGCGCGATCAGCGGCGCACCTTCGATCTGCGGGCTCTGGTCTGTCACTTGGGCGATCCTCGTTGATGCAAGCCTTAGCGTTTATATAGGAAAAGCCGACGTCCGGGTAAAGGGCGCAGCGCCGCGACACCTAGTCCTCTCCGCCCTCGCGCATGCCCTGGCGCGACCGCACCGGGGCAGGGCGCACGCGGGCCTCTATATGGTCCATGACCAGCCCCGCGATGTTCTTCTGCGTCGCGGTCTCGATCCCTTCCAGCCCGGGCGACGAGTTGACCTCGAGCACCTTCGGCCCGGTCTCGGACCGCAGCAGGTCGACGCCGGCGATGCCCAGCTTGAACGCCTTGGCGGCGCGCAGCGCGGTTTCGCGTTCCTCGCGGGTGATGCGCACCACCTTGGCCGAGCCACCGCGATGCAGGTTCGAGCGGAAGTCGCCCTCGGCCCCGGTGCGCTTCATGCTGGCCACGACCTTGCCGCCGACCACCAGGCAGCGGATGTCCTCGCCGGCGGATTCCTTGACGAAGTCCTGCACCAGGAAGTTGGCCTTGAGGCCGCGGAACGCGTCGATCACCGATTGCGCGGCCTTCTTGGTCTCGGCCAGAACGACGCCCTTGCCCTGGGTCGATTCCAGCAGCTTGACGATCAGCGGCGCGGTCCCCACCAGCCGCATCAGGCTGTCGGTGTCCTTGGGGCTGGCGGCGAAGGCGGTGTTGGGCATGCCGATCCGGTGCCGCGCCATCAGCTGGTGGGCGTAGAGCTTGTCGCGCGAGGCGGTGATGCCGTCGCTGCCGTTCAGGCAGAACGTGCCGATCGTCTCGAACTGGCGGATGACGGCGGTGCCGTAGCTGGTGATCGAGGCGCCGATGCGCGGAATCACCGCGTCGTAGCGCGGCAGGCGCTTGCCATCGTAATGCACCTCCGGCGAAAGCGCGTTGATCGCCATGTAGCAGCGCGTGGTGTCGATCACCTCGACGCTGTGGCCGCGCGCCTCGCCCTCCTCGACCAGCCGGCGGGTCGAGTAATTGTCCTCGCGCGACAGCACCGCGATGCGCAGCGCGCGGTTGGGCGCAGTCTGGCGCAGCCCGGCGCGCGTATAGACGTCGTAGCTGAGCTTGGGCTGCTGGAAGCGGTCGGTGGCCACGATGGTGATGTGGTCCTTCAGCGCCTCGCGCCCCAAGAGCATGCGCGACGCCATCCGGTCGCGGTTGGTCAGCGTCATCTCGATGCGCCAGCTTTCGTCGCCCACCCGCAACGACGAGGCTATCACGTAGCGGGATTCGCTCTCGCCGTTGGACGAGGTCACGGTGCGCCGGTCGATCACCCGGGCCGAGCATGGGATCACCAGATCCTCGCGCCCGGGGACCGGATGCACGGTGAACCGCACCTTGGGCGCGTTGGCGGGCCCGAAGGTCTCGATGTCGTAGGCGTGCAGCGCCGAGGTGCGCGCGCCGGTGTCGACCTTGGCCTTCAGCGCCGGCAGCCCGAGGTCAGGCAGCGCGACCCATTCTTCCCAGCCGAAGCGCAGCAGGGGCTGGGCGTTGTCGCTGATCTCGTTCATGCGGTCTCTCCACAAATGGACCCCAGCGGTATCAAGCACGCGCCGGGGTCACAAGGCGGGCCTGGCGGTTCTCGTGCGCGGGGGGCGCGCGAATCCGGGTGATTTCACCGTCCCTGCGGGGCTTACGAAGGGTCCGTGAAATTCCTGCGTCGAGGCGCCGGAAAACCGCTTGACGGGGCAGGGTGCGGATCATAGAAGCCCCACACGCCGGGTGACGCGCCCGGGTTTGGGCGGTTGTAGCTCAGTTGGTTAGAGTACCGGCCTGTCACGCCGGGGGTCGCG
>NZ_JBELMH010000108.1:0-8180 GCF_042096055.1 Citreimonas sp.
ACGGCGCCTGGCTGCTCGAGCGGCGCCCCGACAAGGGCCTGCTGGGCGGGATGCTGGGCTGGCCGGGCAGCGACTGGTCGGACGCGCCCACCCCGGCGCCTCCGATTCGGGCAGAGTGGCGCACCCTGTCCGAGGAAGCGCGCCACACCTTCACGCATTTCCACCTTCGGCTGGTGGTGAAGACCGCGCTGGTGCCGATGGATCGGTCGCCGACGCGCGGAGAATTCATCGAATTGCCCGATTTCAGCCCCGCCGATCTGCCAACCGTGATGCGAAAGGCATTCGACCTTGCGTCACGCGGCTGATCGCCGCTTGGGCGTAGGCGTGATCCGGTCGTAGGATCGCGAAGGGCTTCCGGAGGTTTTGATGAGCGACGCGACACCCGTCTCGAGTACACCCGACCTGGCGCGGCTGACCGCGGTCGCCCCCTTCGCGCTGTCGCTGATGCTGATCCCGATGGTCTGGGTCGCGGCCTTTTGGGGCGGCTGGTGGATCGCCCTGCCGATCGTGTCGACGTGGTACCTGTTCTCGATCCTCGACGCGGCGCTGGGGCTGAACCAGGACAATGCCGACCCGCAGACGCCCGACGACCAGCTGCGGCTTTACAAGGCGATCACCGCCGGATGGGTGCCGCTGCAGGTGCTGAGCCTGTTCGGCCTGGTCTGGTACGTCTCGGGCGCCGCACACCTCAGCGGCTGGGAGAAGGCCGGCGTGTTCTTCGGCGTCGGCGTGATGACCGGCACCGTCGGCATCACCTACGCGCACGAGCTGATGCACCAGCGCAACCGGCTGGAGCGTCGGCTGGGCGACCTGCTGATGGCGATGGTGCTCTATTCGCATTTCCGCTCGGAGCACCTGCTGGTGCATCACCGCTATGTCGGCACCCCGCGCGACCCGGTCAGCGCGCGCTACAACGAGGGCTTCCACCGATACTATCCGCGCGTGCTGCGGCAATGCCTGGTGTCGGCCTTCCGGGCCGAGGCGGCGATGCTCGCCCGCAAGGGCCTGCCGTGGTGGCACCGGTCGAACCCGTTCTGGACCTACTGGGCGCTGCAGGCGGCGGCCTTGGCGCTGGCGGCGATCCTTGGCGGCTGGACCGGCCTAGGCCTCTTCGCGCTGCAGGCCGGCGTCGCGGTCTGGCAGCTGGAACTGGTGAACTACGTCGAGCACTACGGCCTGACGCGAAAGCACTTGGGCGAGGGCAAGTACGAGCACGTGCAGCCGCGCCATTCGTGGAACGCCTCGCACCGCGCATCGAACTGGCTGCTGATCAACCTGCAGCGCCATTCCGACCACCACTACAAGCCCGACCGCCGGTTCCCGCTGCTGCAGACCTACCCCGAGGACGAGGCCCCGCAATTGCCCTACGGCTACCCGGTGATGACCATGGCGGCGATGGTCCCGCCGATCTGGCGTCGCGTGATGAACCCGCGCGTGCGGGCCTGGCGCCGGCGCTTCTACCCCGAGATCAGCGACTGGACGCCCTACAACAAGGCGGCGACGCCGCTGCCGCGCTAGCCCGCCGCACCGCCCCACGTGCCGTGGTGACAATCGCGGCGGCCCTCGCTAGAAGGCGCGCGACAGATCCAGCCAACGTACGAGGGTTCTCATGACGATCCAGGTTTTCGGCCACAAATCCCCTGACACCGACAGCACCGGCAGCCCGATCATCTGGGCGTGGTACCTGAACAAGATCAAGGGCGAGGACGCCAAGCCGGTCCTGCTGGGCGAGCCCAACACCGAAGCCGCATTCATGCTGTCACACTGGGGTCTCGACAAGCCCGAGATCATCGAGGATGTGGCCGAGGACGCGCCCGTCGTGATCGTCGACACTAACAACCCCGCCGAGCTGCCCAAGTCGATCAACAAGGCCGACATCCGCGGCATCATCGACCACCACAAGCTGGTCGGCGGGCTGGAAACCAAGGGCCCGATCGACATCCGGATCGAGCCGCTGGCCTGCACCGCGACCATCATGTGGAAACTGATCGGTGACGACCTCGCCCAAGCCCCGCGCGAGATCAAGGGCGCGATGCTGACCTGCATCCTCTCCGACACGCTGGAATTCCGCTCGCCCACCACCACGCAGGAGGACGAGGCGATCGCGCACGGCCTGGCCAAGGACCTCGGCGTCGACCTCAAGGATTTCGCCCAGCAGATGTTCGCCGCGAAATCCGACGTCTCGGCCTTCTCGGACGCGGAACTGCTGCGCATGGACAGCAAGGAATACGCGGTCGACGGCACGAAATTCCGCGTCTCGGTGCTGGAAACGACGGCGCCCGACATGCCGCTGTCGCGCAAGGACAGCCTGATGGAAACGATGAAGACCGTCGCCACCGAGGACGGCGTGGACGAGGTGCTGCTGTTCGTCGTCGACATCCTGAACGAGGAAGCGACCCTGCTGATCCCGAACGACCGGGTGAAGTCCGTGGCCGAGAAGAGCTTTGGCGCGAAAGTCGAGGGCGACACGGTCGTGCTGCCCGGCGTGATGAGCCGCAAGAAGCAGATCATCCCCAACCTCAAGGTCTGACCCAGGCCTCCGGCCCCGGGGAACATCGCACCCGGGGCCGCGTTCCCTTCGCGCAAGCGAGGAGGACGCCATGCTGAACACCGCCACCATCACCGAATTCGACACCGCGCTGCCGAAGACCTACGGCTTCCGCATCACCGGCAAGGTGACGCGCGACGACATGGCATCGATGGCCGAGCGGATGCTCGCCGCGTTCGACGCGCACGACAAGGTCGACATGCTGCTGGTCTTCGAGACGACCGAGACCTCGGAAACCGGTGCGTCGCTGTCGATGGACGCCATGAAGGCGCAGTTCGAATCCCTGTCGAAGGTGCGCAACTACGTCGTCGCCAATGCGCCCGGCCAGGCCGGCGGCATCGTCGAGACGATGGGCAAGATCATGCCCGTCGAGGCGCGCGCCTTCGACACCGAGGCCGCCGCGCTCGAATGGTTGCGCGCGCAGCCCGCGCCGGGGGCCTGATCGCGCGGAAAGGCTGGCAACGGCCGCGCCGCCGGGCCATAGCTGGGCCGATGCCCCAGAAGGAACCCGGCCCATGACGCAGATCATCTCCGCCCTATCCGACGTGTCGCATGATTACGACGCGCTGTTCGTCGATCTCTGGGGCTGCGTGCATGACGGCGTGCAGGCGATCCCCTCGGCGGTCGCGGCGCTGCAGGAGTACCGTGCGAACGGCGGGACGGTGATCCTGCTGACCAACGCGCCCCGCTCGCGCCACGAGGTCGCGCGCCAGATCGAGCGCTTCGGCGTGCCCGACGACGCCTGGGACGACATCGCCACGTCCGGCGATTCGGCGCGCGCGGCGATGTTCACCGGCGCGGTCGGCCGCAAGGTGTGGTTCATGGGGCAGGACCACGACCTGCCGTTCTTCGAGCCGCTGAAGCTGGTGACCGACCCGGTCGCGATCGAACGCGTCGAACTGGAAGAGGCCGAGGGCATCGTCTGCTGCGGCCCGTTCGACCCGCATGCCGATCCCGCCGACAACCGCCCGCAATTCCTGCTGGCCAAGCAGCGCGGCCTGAAACTGCTTTGCGCGAACCCCGACATCGTCGTCGACCGCGGCGAGGCCCGCGAATGGTGCGCGGGCGCGCTGGCGCAGCTCTACACCGAGATGGGCGGCGAGAGCCTGTATTTCGGCAAGCCGCATCCGCCGGTCTACGATCTTGCGCGGCGGCGGCTGGCGGATCACGTCGGCCACGTCGCCGACGGCTCGATCCTGGCGATCGGCGACGGCCCGCAGACCGACGTGCTGGGCGCCATGGGCGAGGGCATCGATTCGCTGTTCATCACCGGCGGGCTCGCGCGGCAGGAAACCGGTACGCAGACCGACCCGGATCCGGACGCGCTGGAGCGCTACCTTGCCGCCGAAGGCGTCGCGCCGACCTTCTCGATCGGACGCCTGCGCTGAGCTTCGCGCTTGACTTTCTGCGCCCGCGAGGTAATTAAATTACGCAGTAGGCTTATCAAGCGCCTTTTAATTACCTTGTCATGGAGGGCGACATGCTGGACTCCCTGCCGCGCGGCACGATCTGCATCGAGGACATCGAGATGGGCATGGCCCGCCACGTGCAGAAGCAGGTGACCGAGCAGGACATCGAACTGTTCGCCCGGATCTCGACCGACCGGAACCCGGTCCACCTCGACGAGGAGTACGCCCGCGACACGATCTTCGAGGGGCGCATCGCGCACGGCATGCTGACCGCCGGGCTGATCTCGGCCGTGATCGGCGAGCAGCTGCCCGGCCACGGCTCGGTCTATCTGGGCCAGTCGCTGCGCTTTCTCGCACCGGTGCGCCCCGGCGACATGGTCCGCGCCGAGGTCACCGTGACCGGGATCGACATCGCCAAGCGTCGTGTGACGCTCGACTGCGCGTGCACGGTCGACGGCAAACCCGTCCTCGTGGGCGAGGCGACCGTCCTCGCCCCCAGCCGCCTCGAAGCTTGATCCACGCAGGCGCGGCGCCGTCCGGGCGCGATCGGGCGCCGCCCCGAGGTTTCTGCCGAAGGCAGGGGCCGAGTGGTCCGCGCGCGCCGGCAGGCGCGCTCCGCTCGGAAACTTTCAGGACAGGCGGAAGCCCTCGGGGATCGTGTCGCGGTCTTCCAGGACCAGCGCGGCCATGACCTCCGCCACCTTTGGCGCCATGCCGAAGCCGATCTTGAATCCGCCATTGGCCACGAAATGCCCCGGCCGCCCGGGCCGGGCGCCCAGAAGCGGCGCGCGACTGCGGGCCCGCGGCCTCACCCCCGCCCAGCGCGCGACCACCTCGGCCTGCGCCAGCGCCGGCACCGCCGCCCGCGCCCGCGCGATCAGCGCGTCGCATTGCCCGTCCGTGGTGTCTGGCGCGTCGAAGTCCCTCTCGGACGTCGACCCGACCGCTAGCGTGCCGTCCGCATGCGGCACCAGGTGCAACCCGTCCACGAACAGCTGCGGCGCGTCACCGGCGTCGAAGGCCAGCAAGGACGCCTGCCCCTTGACCCCGTCGCCCACCTTGCGTCCCAGCGCCTCGCCCAGATCCAGCAGGCCGCGCCAGCCGGTGGCCCAGACCACAGCGCCCTCGTCCAGCGCCTCGGCCACAATAGATACGCCGCGCGCCTCCAGCGCCGCGACCAGCGCCTCGCAGGCCTGTCGCGGGTGCAACCGCGCGCTGAGCGTGTCGCGGATCAGCCAGCCGGTCGGGGTCTCCGGCACGAAGGCCCCCGCATCCGTCGCTCGGATCACCTCCCACACCGCCTGCCCCCGCCACAGCGCGGCCGCCCCGTCGGCGCGGGCGCGGGCAAGCGTCAGCGCTGCCTCGTCCGCCACGGGCTGCAGGCGCCCGGTCCGGGCATAACCGGCGCTCACGCCGCCGGCCGCCTCGACGCCCTGCCAGAACGCGCCGGCCATCAGCAGGCTGTCCAGCTGGAAGGCCTTCTTCTCGTTCCAGTTCTCGGGCACGTGCGGCGCCAGCGCGCCCACCACGCCGCCCGACGACCCTGAGGCGGGGCCGAACGGATCCACGACGCGCACGCGCGCGCCCTGCTGTACGCAGGACCAGGCGATCGACAGGCCGAAGATGCCCGCCCCGCGCACCGTCACGTCCACCCTTGCCATCGCCCGCGTCCCCCGGCATTGCCCGTCTCCGAACCGGGGGCCGTGATGCCAGAAAACCGCGACACCGACCAGACCGATCCCGCCGAACCGGCCGACGCCGGCCATCCCGTCGACTGGCGCGCGGCCGTGCCCGTGTCGCTGCCCTTCGACGATCCGTTCTTTTCGCTCGAGGACGGGTTGGCCGAGACGCGCCACGTCTTCCTGCAGGGCAACGGCCTGCCCGAGCGGTTTCGCGACGGCTTCCATATCGCCGAGCTGGGTTTCGGCACCGGTCTGAACCTGCTGACCGCCCTGCACGCCTGGCGCGCGGCCGGGGCGCCGGGGGCGTTGCGCTTCACCACGTTCGAGGCCTATCCGCTGGCGCCCGAGGCGATGATCCGCGCGCAGGAAGCCTTTCCCGCGCTGGCCGATGTGGCCGAGGATCTGCGTCCCTTCTGGCGCGAGGGCGCACGCCGGATCACGCGGCCCGATCTCGACTTCACCCTGATCGAAGGCGACGCGCGCGACACGCTGCCCGCCTGGGACGGCCGCGCCGATGCCTGGTTCCTCGACGGCTTCGCGCCCGCGCGCAACCCGCAGCTCTGGGGCGAGGCGCTGATGGCGCAGGTCGCCGCGCACATGGCGCCGGGCGGCACGGCAGCGACCTATTCCGCCGCCGGCCACGTGCGCCGCGCCCTGGCCGCGGCGGGGCTTGAGGTGGCCCGCGTGCCCGGATATGGGCGGAAACGTCACATGACGGTGGCGCGCAAGCCCTGAAGGACCCCTCTTATGGCGCAGCAGGACACGAGGCTGGGCATCCTTCTGATGGTGGCCACCACCATGGTCTTCGCCCTGCAGGACGGTATCTCGCGCCACCTGGCGTCGGAATACAACGTCCTGATGGTGGTGATGATCCGCTACTGGTTCTTCGCCGCCTTCGTGATCGCCATCGCCACGCGCAAGGCCGGCGGGCTGCGCGCCGCCGCGGCCACGCAGCTGCCCTGGGTGCAGGCCTTCCGCGGCGTGCTTCTTGTGGCCGAGATCAACGTCATGGTGCTGAGCTTCGTCTACCTCGGCCTCGTGGAAAGCCACGCGGTCTTTGCCGTGTACCCGCTGCTGGTCGCGGCCTTGTCGGGGCCGGTGCTGGGCGAATTCGTCGGCTGGCGGCGCTGGACCGCGATCGCGCTGGGCTTCGTCGGCGTGATCATCATCCTGCAGCCCGACGAGGGCGTATTTTCGCCCTACGCGGTGATCCCGCTGATCGCGGCGCTGATGTTCGCGCTCTACGGCCTGCTGACGCGCTACGTGGGGCGGGTCGACAGCGCCGCCACCTCGTTCTTCTGGACCGGGACCACCGGGGCCGTGGCCGCGACCCTGATCGGCATCTGGTATTGGGAGCCGATGATCCCCACCGACTGGCTGTGGATGGGCGCGCTGTGCATCACCGGGGCGAGCGGGCATTTCCTGCTGATCAAGACCTACGAGGTGGCCGAGGCGAGCGCGGTACAGCCCTTCGCCTACCTGCAGCTTCCCTTCGCGGCGGCGCTGGGCCTGGTCGTCTTCAACGAGACGCTGCGCACCAACGTGGCCATCGGCGCCGGGCTGATCGTCGCCGCGGGCCTGTTCACCCTGTGGCGCGCGCGGCAGACCCGCACGGGCTGAGCGCGCTAAAGGGTCACGTCGAGAAGCGTGGCACCCCGGCACTTGCCATGAGCGTCCAGCGCCAGCGACCGCGTCACCCCGCCCGCCAGGGCCTGCCGGATCACGAAGTTCAGCGCGTGCAGCCCCGGCAGCTCATAGCGGCTGACATGGCCGGGCGCGGTGCAGAGATGCTCGGCCACACAGGCCGCGGTCAGCGCCTGCTGCAGAAGCGGCCAGTCTTCCGGCCGGTAGGCGATCACCGCGATGTTCGTTGTGTCGCCCTTGTCGCCCGTACGGGCATGGGCAATGTCGCGCAGTTTCATCTTATGCCTCGACCATGTGGAAGGACTGCGACACCAGCGCCGCAGGCAACAGTCCGGAGGCGATGCCGATGACCTCGCGGATGCGGCCCGTCACGCCGCCGCCGCCCGAGGGGCCGCAGAGGTAAAGCCCCTCGACCTCTTCGGCAACGCGCGCGGCGGTGTCGCGGGTGCGGCAGCGGGCGGCGTAGCGCATGCGGATCTCGGGCGGTTCGGGCCGGTCGCGCGTGACAGCTCCCGAGACCGAGTCGTAGCCGATCAGCTCGCCGCGATGCTCGTCGATCTCGCCGCCATGCGGCGCAAGCCGCGCGCCCACGATGTCGATCGCAAGCCGGCCGCGCGCGAGGCATCCCGGCCCGGCGTACGAAATCTGCCCCTCGCCGATCCAGCCGTCGCGGTAGCCCGCCGCGACCTTGAGGCTGCCCGTCGCCGGGTGCCCCGCGCCGCCGGTGACGGCCACGCGGTCGGGGCCGACCTGTTCGAAAGCCACGCCGGTGAAGTCGGCCACCACGTCGGGCTGCAGGTAGGCAGCGGGGTCGTGGATCTCGTAGAGAAGCTGCTCGGTGCAGGTGGCGCGGGTCACCATGCCGCCGGTGCCCGGAAGCTTCGTGATCACGGCGTT